>JBHADD010000001.1:0-8524 GCA_041854925.1 Ligilactobacillus sp.
CCGAAGAAGTCTTCACGGCACCGGACAATCGCAGAATCAACGGGTACGTCACGGCAACGAAACCTTTGAGCTATGCGGGAAACATTCTGGAGGGGATGCGCTTTTCGTTCAAAGACGGCAAGGTTGTCGAGGCAACGGCTGAAAAGGGCCAGGATGTTTTGGACGAGCTTTTGAAAAATGCAGGGGCGGATTCTCTGGGCGAGGTTTCGCTCGTGCCTGACGAATCTCCGATTTCGCAATCAGGAATCATTTTTTACAACACGCTTTATGATGAAAACGCAAGCGATCACCTTGCGCTGGGTGCAGCCTATCCGTTCAACGTTCAAGGCGGAAGAGAAATGTCGAATGAAGAACTGCTGGAACACGGCGTCAACGTCAGCAAGACGCACGTTGATTTCATGGTCGGATCCTCCGAAATGAATATTGACGGCATCAAAGAGGACGGAACGGTCGTGCCTGTGTTCAGAAACGGAAACTGGGCTTAATTTTTACGATAAAAAAGTCGGGGCATTTTGCCTCGACTTTTTTATTTCAACAAGCCCAATTTTTCTTTCAGCTTTAAAATGCGCAGCACTGACTGGTTGATCTGCTTTTGAGAAATTTGTTTGTCTTTTATTGCCTGCTCAATCGCAGCGGTTCCGGCATCGACGTTTTCGCTAATGATCAGGTCATTGCCCGCTTTAACGGCGAGGACTTCCGGGCAGACATGTTGATTTTCCGCAAATTGCCTGATGGCTCCCATCGCCAGGTCGTCAGTGACGATTACGCCTTTGAAGCCGAGTTTTTTGCGCAACAGGGAATGAATCTTTGGTGAAAGCGAAGCCGGCAGATTCGGATCGACGCTTTTGATCAAGACGTGTGCGACCAAAATAGTGTCGGCTCCGTTTTTGATGCCTGCTTCAAAGGGTTTCAGATCCATTTGGTCTTCTTCGGCAAATCCAGTATGGGTATCTCCGGCAGAGCCATAACCTGGGAAGTGTTTCAGGCATGCGGCCACGTCTTGTTTTTGAATGGCACGGACAGCTGTTGCAACGTAAGCAGCGGTCGTTTTTGTATCCTGTCCGAGCGTTCGATCGTAGATGAAACTGTTTTGATTTTGACTGACGTCGGCAACGGGTGCCAGGTTCCAGTTGAAGCCGAGTGAATGAAGAATTTTGGCCACTTTCGAGGCTTCGTCGGCGGTTCCTTTCAGCCCTTTTTGGACAAAAACTTCTTTTGGGGACGGAAATGGCCGGTTGTTGGTCAAAGCAGGATTTGCGCTCAGGCGCGAAACGGTGCCGCCTTCCTGGTCGATTCCGGCAAGCAGCGGTGTGGGCGCTGCATTTTGCAAAGAAGAAATCAATGCTTTCGGGTCGTTCATGTCTTGTGAAAACAAAATGACCCCGCCGGTTTGAGAAGCGGCCTGATTTTGCGGCCTGACGATGAACATCTGCTTGATTTTTTGTGTTTGGTTCATTGATCTGAGCTTGATTTCGGCTTGATCCGGTGCAGAATGCCTTAAATGGCGTTTCTTTTCGTGGATACTTTTTGGAGAAGAACAGCCTGAAAAAAACATCAGCAAAGCGAACATAACGGTTAATATCTTTTTCAAAATAATGCCTCCCAAAAAAATTATAACAAATTCGTTCAGATCAGGCGGGAAATTCCGTTATTATCAGTGTAAGATCTTACGAAATAAAAAAGGGGGTCATGAAAAATGGCTAAAACATGGAAGAAAACAAGCATCAAAGTTGCTTCAAAGGACGCAAACGAAACGGCACGCAATCGTTCCTTCAACAATGTCGCGGAAAATGCGGATGAAACGAAAATCGGCCAGTTCGCGCAAATTGTCGAAAAGTTGACGGGAGATTCCGTATCATCGACGACGGTGACGGTTGTTGATGAAATTGCCAAGTAAGCAAGGGGGAATTTAAGATATGAAAACATTGAAATTGACATTTCGTTCCGGTTCGCACAGTACGCGCACCATTCAACTGAAGTATGTTGCAGAAGAACTCGACGAGGCAACGATCAAGCAGGCCATGCAGGGAATCAGCGAGTTGCAGCTTTTTGAAAACAAAGGCGTGCAGCTCTATGTCGATCCGGTCAAGGCTGAGTATGTCGATACTGAAGAAAAAGTCGTTTTTGCTAATGAAGACTAGTCTGAAATAAGAAGCAGGCGAGGCTTTGGAAAACCTCTGCTTCAAATTAAAAAGCCGGATGATTTGCAATTGATTGCAAATCATCCGGTTTTTTGCATGCAGGACGATCGCCTTCCATGATGGAAACAACAAAAAAAGTTTGGCGGCAAATTTGACTGAGAGCCTGGCGTGCTGATTTATCGTCGCTGCATTTGGCAAAATCTCTGTCGTTTACGGACAAATCAATGAAAATGGGTTCTTTGTCCGTAAATTCCCATCATAATGGCCAAAAATTTACGGACAAATCATCAAAAAAAGGCACTTTGTCCGTAAATTTGAGTGAGATCTCGGCTGAATCAGTTGAGCAGCACTGCATTTAAAAATGCCGGACAAAATCAGTCGCAATTCGACTTCCTTCGTTCGGCTTTTCGTTTAACTCAAGCAGGAAACGGGACTTTTTTCCCGGCCGCTTTTTGATTATTTGTTCTCATAGACCGAAATTTCAATCAGATTCGAATCAAGGTCGTGAATGTAGATTGATTCCATCTTGCCCTCAGAACCGTAACGTTCAACCGGTCCTTCGATAATTTCAATGAAATAGCTCTTGAGATGGTTGATGATGTCTTTCATTTTGTCGCCGGAAACGATACAAAGATCGCATGTCCCAGGATAAATGCTGGCTGCTTTTTGCTTGCGAGATTCCAGTTCGTTCGTTTCGATGAGACGAATCAGCTGGTGACCGCAACGCAAAGTGTGAACCGAATCGTCGGATTGATCGCGGATCAGCGGCATGTCAAAAGTTTCGTGGTAAAAGCGAGTGGCTGCTTCAAGATCAGAAACGGGAAGCACGATGTGGTCGATACGCTTGATTTTCATTCAAATTCCTCTTTTGTTAAAATAATTTCCTTATCCAGTATAGCAGAAGTCCTGAAATCGGAGCAAATTTGCACAGAAAAATGTTGCTTTCTGATAATCGATAAGCATATAATGAGATAGTGAAATACTGTATTTGTAAAGGGTAACAATATTAAATGCAGAGTCATTTATGTCAAACGATTGACATAGAGATGTATAACTTTTTTTAGATTTCTTTTCAAATCTTAGAAAATGCGTTAGAATAATTTTGAAAACGATTACCTACATTAGGAGGAAAACATATATGTCAAAGCTTTATGGAGCAATTGAAGCCGGCGGCACAAAGTTTGTATGCGCTGTCAGCGATGAAAGCATGAATATCTTGAAGAGAGTCAAGATTCCTACGACCATGCCTGAAGAAACGATGGCTGAGGTTTTCAGGTTCTTCGATGAAAATCCGGTGTGCGCAATGGGAATCGGATCATTTGGACCAATCGACGTCAACAGGAAGTCCGAAACGTACGGCTACATTACGACAACGCCAAAGCCGGGCTGGGCAAACTACAACTTCCTTGGCGACATGAAGAGTCATTACGATATTCCTTATGTCTGGACGACTGACGTTAACGTTGCTGCTTACGGCGAACTCAAGCGCGGTGCCGCACGCGGCAAGGAAAGCTGCGTTTATCTGACGGTCGGAACGGGTGTCGGTGGCGGCGGCGTCATCAACGGTCAATTGCTTGAAGGCTATGGTCATCCGGAAATGGGACACATGCTTTTGCGTCGCCACCCAGAAGATAAGTATGAAGGCAAGTGTCCGTTCCATCATGACTGTCTTGAAGGATTGTGTGCCGGTCCTGCCGTTGAGGCTCGTCATCACGGCGTCAAAGCATATGATATTCCAAAAGATGACAAGGATTGGGAAATCGAAGCATACTACCTTGCTCAAGCCTGCATGACATATACGCTCGTTCTTTCTCCTGAAAAAATTATCTTTGGCGGTGGCGTTTCCAAGCAGGAACAACTCTTCCCGATGATTCGCAAGTCGTTTGAAGAACAAATGAACGGTTATGTTAAGACGCCTGATCTTGACGACTACATCGTTCACGTTGAACTGGGCGATGATGCAGGTATTACGGGCTGCTTGCTTTTGGCTATCGAAGCAGATAAATAATCAATCAGCAATGTGAGAAAAGAGGCTTAGAAAAAAGTCCCGTTTCCTGCTCGAATTAAATGAAATACCGAACGAAGGGCGATGTGCGCCGGCTTTTACGGACAAATTGCCATTTTTGGCTGATTTGTCCGTAAACGACAGAGATTTTGCCAAATGCAGCGACGATAAATCAGCACGCCAGGCTTTCAGTCAAATTTTCCGCCAAAATCTTTTGAGTTATTTCCGCCCTAGCAGGCGATTGTTATGAATATGAAAAAACCGGATCAGATTTGCAATTGATTGCAAATCATCCGGTTTTTCAATTTGGGGCATCGTTTTTTCTCAGCCCCTTTTTGTTTGAGGATAAAAGTAACGCTTTTTGAGCTAACAGTATATCGAAATTAATTTGATTAATCAGAAATTAACATGATCTTGATATGTAATTCTATGTTATAATATTTGTAAATACAAAAAGGAAGGCGAGTTGTATGGCTGAGTTAAAATATAGGCGAATTCTAGAAACAATCAAGTCGAGAATCTTGAATGGAACGTACCCTGTCGGAAGTCTTATTCCTGACCAAAATTCTTTGGCAGAAGAATTCAAGACAAGCCGAATGACGGTCAAAAAGTCGCTTGACATGTTGGCTAAAGAAGGTTTTATCTACTCTAGAAGAGGTGCAGGTACCTACGTCAGAAAAAATGCGCTTGCGCAGCGTGACGCTTTGCCGGTAAACGAGTATGAAGGTTTGACGCATCAGCTTGGGGCCGATCGCGTTAAGAGCAAAGTCATTTTGCTTAACGTGACTTTCCCGGATGAAGAGATCCAGGAACGCTTGGGAATCAAGTCAAGCGATCCGGTTTATGAGATTAAGCGTCTGCGCCTTTGCGACGACAGGCCTTACGTGTTTGAGCACACGTTCATGCCGATCAGAATGGTTCCTAATTTGACCGAAGACGTTTTGAAGCATTCCGTTTACTCGTTTTTGCAAAGCAAATTTGGCTTTAAAATCGGAAGTGCTTTTAGACGTATCTCCGCAGAAAAAACGACACAAGAAGACATCGACTATTTGGAAGCTGAAAAGGGCGATCCAATTTTGCAAGTAGCCCAGGTAGTGTATTTGGAAGACGGACGTCCGCTCGAGTTTTCCTGCAACAGACACCCGTATAACGGCGATCATGCCTATACGGTGCTTGATCGCAAGTAAAAAGAAGCTGTTTTTTTGGAAACAGCTTCTTTTTTGTCTGCATGTGGTGTACTCTCTGTTATTTACGGATACATTGATGAAAATGGAGACTTTGTCCGTAGAATGCGTTTTGCTTACGGACAAACCAGCAAAAAATCCGTAAATCAGGATGAAATTTTGGCTGAATTGGTTGATCAGCGCCACTTTAAAAAAGATAGTTTTTCACACGTGAAAAACTAAATAAATGCCTTACGAATTCAGTCGCAAAACGACCGCCTTCGTTAGGCATTTCGTTTAATTCAAACGGGAAACAGGACTTTTTAATATGAATCGGGTTAAAAAGTTCCGTTTTCAACATCCAGCAAGAATTCCTTCAGGTGTGCAAAATACACGGGAGCATTGTCGATCATATGATGATGGCCACCGTTTGGAGTCGTTGCAAAACGGGCATGCGGAATGGTTTCCGCCATGCGTTTTCCTGTTTCAAGGGGCATCGTTTCGTGTTCGCCGTAAGTGATGAGCGTCGGCACGGAAATGTTTTTGATCTTGTTTCTGATGTCCCAACCGTCCAAAGCACCGGTGATGACGAATTCGTTGTCGCCTTGGAAGTAGTTGTAGACAGGAGTTGCGACGGTGCTTGTCAAATGTCTGATTGCAGGTGGCTGCTTGCGATCGACGTATCCGCAGTTAAGTTTGTCGATCAGCTTTTGGTAGCGTTCGTTATCATAGTCGCCGGAATTTTCGCATTCTTTCATGAAGTCAAGATCTTCTTTTGAATATTCGTGTTCGCGAATCTTATTGATGTTGACGATGTATTCGGCAATGTTGTCGGTCATGCTGGAAATGATGATGCCCTTGAGATGTTTTGGATATTTCAAAGCATATTCTTGGGTAATTGCTCCGCCCCATGACTGACCGATGAGATAAAAATCGTCGATGCCGAGCTTTTGACGAACCTCTTCAATTTCATCGACAAAATAGTCCATTTTTAAAAATTTATCAACGTTTTCCTGCCTGGTGAAATCCGGCTGATCAGAATACCATGAGCCGAGCTGGTCGTACATTGTAACCTGAACGTCTATGTCTTTTAATTTTTCAGCAAAATTTTCATAATATTCGTGGTTGCCGCCTGGTCCACCGTGAAGGCAAAGCAAGCGGATTTTTCCGCCGACGTTGTCAGTGTGGGTCCATAAATGGTAGCCGTTGTCTAAAGTAAGGATTGTCGTTCCTTCACGCATGATAACACCTGATTTCTAATGTGATACATTAATTTTAACACTCTTTCTTAGAATCAGCGTCAAATTTTGCATGATTGTTATCGGTAAAACTGATTGCAATTGTCTTTCAACTAATTTTTCGGACTATATAATTTTAATAAGCTTTATCTTATTATTTAGATTATTTTCATCTTCAAAAGCCCATCTATAATTCTTCACTCAGGACTCTAAAAAACGTCAATATTCATCAATTTTCTGTGTTAGAATACTAGGTAAACAGTTAGGAGGTATTAATTATGTGTACAGCAGCAACGTATACTGGCAAAGATCACTATTTTGGTCGCAATCTTGATTTGGAGCTCTCCTACAATGAGTCCGTGACGGTTACGCCACGCAAATTTCCGTTAAAGTTTCGTCAAGTACATGATATGAACGAACATTTTGCCATCATCGGGATGGCAACGGTTGTCGCTGATTATCCGCTTTATTATGATGCAACGAACGAAAAAGGCTTGAGTATGGCAGGGTTGAATTTCCCGGAAAATGCAGATTACAAAGAACCTGCAGAAGATGTCGACAATGTTGCATCCTTTGAATTCATTCCTTGGATTCTCGGACAATGCGAAACTGTTGCTGATGTCCGTAAATTGCTTGCAAAAATCAATATTACGAACGTTGAATTCAGTGAACAATTCCCACCGAGTCCATTGCACTGGATGATTTCCGATAAGAATGAGTCGATTACGGTTGAACAGACGAAGGCGGGACTTAACGTCTATGACAACCCGGTCGGCGTAATGACGAACAACCCTGAATTTCCATTCCAAATGTTTACGTTGAACAATTATCGCCGCGTTTCTCCAAAACCGGTCGCATCAACGTTTGCAGATGGCCTTGAACTCGATGAATATACTCGCGGCATGGGCAGCATGGGACTGCCGGGAGATCTTTCATCCAACTCGCGTTTTGTTAAAGCAACGTTCACGAAGCTCAACGCACCGAAGATGGCTGATGAAAACACAAGCGTCAGTCAATTCTTTCACATTCTCGGTTCCGTTGAACAACAGAAGGGATGCTGCGACGTCGGCAACGGAAAATTTGAGTTCACGATTTATTCTTCATGTTGCAACGTCGATCGCGGAATCTACTACTACAAGACTTATGACAACAGTCAAATTACGGCAGTAGACATGCACAAGGAAGATCTTGATTCGTCAGCTTTGAAATCATATAAGCTGATTGAAGAACAACAAATCTTTGCGCAAAACTAAAATTGAGTTGATCGCAATGCCTTGTTAATTGTCAGGGTACGTATTTTCTGAGTTTATTGTATGGTTTTCGAACTTTCGAACGCAGTTATCTGGGATGTGTTTGTTTCAGCTTGGAATCGCAAGTGATTTGCAATCCTCAAGGGGAGGTGCGCGATTCGGGGAATGATCGCAAGACAATCATTCATCGTGCATCGTTATCTGAATTGAGGGCCGGATTAGCCAATTATGTTTGATGCAACTTATCCTTGCTATGAACCGTGCTCTCGGTTTGAAATTTTATACACTTTGTTCAAAAGGAAGATGGTTGGGAAAAAGATCCGTTTCTTTCTTGAATCAAATGAAATGTCGAACAAAAACGGTCGATTTGCGGCTGAGTTTGTTCGGCATTTTTAAATACAGTGCTACTCAACTGATTTATCTAAGATCTCGCTCAAATTTACGGACAAAGCCGGCTTTTTTTTGCATTTGTCCGTAAAACCGGGTCCGAAACGCCTGAATTTTTAGTCAAGTCCTAATTTGTGTGTAAAATATTTTTCCCAGGCACAAGTTGTGCAGGGGATGCGAATGCATCCATGTCTGTCCACCATCACTCTTGAAGGAGCTGTCAAGGGTGCGCCATCTGCGCACCTCGAAGAGGTTCCCTTGACAGCTTCGGAAAGAGTGATACACCTTACGCAGCTCTTAGTTTTTGTTGTTCCTCTGCCAATTCTTTTAGTTCAGCAAC
>JBHADD010000002.1:0-2746 GCA_041854925.1 Ligilactobacillus sp.
CAATACGAAAATGGAAAGAAATAGTTCCTGCCCACGTTAAAATCGAAGCTTCCGGCGGAATCAGCTTTTCGACTATTGCAAGTTTCAAAGGATGCGGTGCTGATTTCCTGTCAATGGGAGAGCTGACCAATGAAGTCGAACCGTTAGACATCAGTTTCCTGGTCGAAAATGCAGTTAAAGCTGAATTTTAAAAAACAAAAAGGAGATTTGCCTATTTGGCAAGCCCCCTTTTTGTTTTATAATTCGTTTTCCAATTTGTACTTGTCAAGAATATCCAAAGCTCGTTTGGATAACGCCAGATTTCTTTCACGCTTGTCGCGAATTTTTTGCGAAAGACGCGGCACGATTCCAAAGTTGGCATTGATCGGTTGGAAGTTTTTGGCACTTGCATGCGTAATATAATGAGCCATTGCCCCCATCATCGTCTCAACTGGGAAAACCAACGGATCTTTGTCTGCAATCAACCGAGCGGCATTGATCCCGGCATAAAGCCCGCTTGCAGCGCTTTCGACATAACCTTCGACGCCAGTCATCTGACCTGCAAAAAGCAAATCTGAGCGTTTCTTCGTCTGGTAGGTGTCTTTTAAGAATTCAGGCGAACGAAGATAAGTGTTTCTGTGCATGACGCCGTAGCGAACGAACTGTGCATTTTCCAAACCGGGAATCATTGAAAAGACGCGCTTTTGTTCTCCCCATTTGAGATGAGTCTGAAAACCGACAATGTTGTACAAATCTCCAACCGCATTATCTTGGCGCAGTTGAACTACTGCATAAGGCTCTTTGCCGGTTCTGGGATCTTCCAATCCGACAGGTTTCAGCGGGCCGAACAGCATCGTTTTCTTGCCGCGCGATGCCATCTGTTCAATCGGCATGCATCCTTCAAAGAATTTTTCGTTTTCAAAGGCATGCAGTTCGGCAGTTTCAGCATTAATCAGTTCGTTGTAGAAATTTTCGAACTCTTCTTCCGTCATCGGGCAGTTGAGGTAAGCGGCATCTCCGCGATCATAGCGCGACTTGAGATAAACCTTGTCCATGTCAAGCGAAGCCTTTTCAACGATCGGTGCGGCCGCATCATAGAAATAAAGGCCTTCGTCACCCATGAACTCTTTGATTGAACTTGCAAGCGAATCTGAAGTCAGCGGACCTGTCGCAATGACCGTCAACCCTTGCGGCAATTCCTTGAGTTCTTCTTCAATGACCGTAACATTTTCATTTTCATGCAACGTCTTTGTGATTTCACCGGAAAAAGCATCACGATCAACTGCCAAAGCCCCGCCGGCAGGAACGCTGTTTTCATCAGCGGCTTTCATGATTAAAGAATCAAGCTGTCGCATTTCTTCTTTCAAAAGTCCTGCTCCGTTAGTCAATTGGTTGGCTCGCAAAGAATTCGTGCAGACAAGTTCTGCAAAATTTCCCGTATGATGAGCCGGTGTGTTCTTTTTCGGCCGCATCTCGTAAAGTCTTACTTTGATGCCCCTTTTAGCCAGCTGCCAGGCTGCCTCGCTTCCGGCAAGTCCTGCTCCGACCACGTTAACGCATTTTTCCATTAAAATCCTCCGTTTGACTATTTTTGAATAGCTTCTTCATAATCGTTATTTGGACACTTGACTTGCATCCCTTGTTTTGTCTTCTTTTCAATCAAGAAATGTCCGCACTTAGGGCAATCTCTGGCAATCGGCTTATCCCATGAAATGAAGTCACATTCAGGATACCTGTTGCAGCCATAGAAAATCCTGTTCTTCTTTGATTTGCGCTCAATAATTTCACCGCGCTTGCATTGCGGACATTTAACGCCGATTTGTTTAACGATGGCTTTTGTATTGCGACAATCGGGAAAACGACTGCAAGCGTAAAACTTGCCGAATCGTCCCATTTTAATGACCATCGGAGCCCCGCAAATTTCGCAGTCAAAGCCTGCAGGCTCATCTTTTATCTTGACTTTAGCCATTTTTTCTTCAGCAGTCTTGACTTCGGTTGAAAAAGGCTTGTAGAATTCGTCAACGACTTTGACCCACTCCTGCTTTCCTTCTTCAATTTCATCCAACTGATCTTCCAATTTAGCCGTGAATTTGACGTTGAGGATATCAGGGAAGCATTTATCGATCATATTGTCGACAATTTCTCCCAGCTCCGTCGGTTCAAATTTTCTCGCAGTCAACTTGACGTAGTAGCGCTTTTGAATCGTATTCAAAGTCGGCGCATACGTTGAAGGACGACCAACGCCGTTTTCTTCGAGCGTTTTGATTAAAGATGCTTCCGTAAAGCGTGCCGGCGGCAATGTAAAATGCTGATTTGGCTGATTTTTGCTCATCATGACCTCATCACCGTTCTCCAAATCGGGCAACATGTTGTCTTTATGTTTTGAATCAGCGTAAACTTTGGTAAATCCGTCAAATTTAAGCTTTGAACCGGTGGAACGATATGAAACGCCGTTTTGATCAAGATCAACGCGCATTGTGTCAATGACGGCAGGCGTCATCTGACTGGCAACAAAGCGTGACCAAATTAACGAATAAAGCTTCATTTGATCCTTGTCAAGGTATTTTTCAAGCGATTTTGGCGTTCTCAAAACCGAAGACGGTCGAATTGCTTCATGCGCATCCTGTGCTCCCTCAGCAAGCTTGCCTTGACGCGGTTTGCTTGCGGCATATTTTTCTCCGTATTCGGAATGAATGAACTCTGAAGCTTCATGCTTGGCAACTTCGGAAATGCGAGTCGAATCGGTACGCATATAAGTAATCAAACC
>JBHADD010000003.1:0-4293 GCA_041854925.1 Ligilactobacillus sp.
GAACAGCAATTTTCAGCCTTGCATTATGTTTCGCCCATAACGGACATCACAATCGGTCTTCCGGAAAACCACGTTTGGGAAGGCGCCGGAAGCTTTACGCCGGAAGGCACCGAATTCATGGCCAACATGCCGACCGAAGAAGTCTTTACTGCCCCTGACTGCCGTCGAATCGACGGCTACGTGACGTCAACCAAACCTCTTTCTTACGCAGGCAACATTCTCGAAGATATGAAATTCACGTTTAAGGACGGAAAAGTAGTTGAAGCAACGGCAAAAAAAGGTCAAGAAGTTTTGGAACACCTTTTGGAAACCGATGCCGGAGCAAAATCGCTCGGTGAAGTTTCTCTCGTACCTGACCCTTCACCAATTTCGCAATCAGGCATCATCTTCTTCAACACTCTGTTTGACGAAAATGCTTCTGATCACCTTGCTCTTGGCGCTTCTTACCCGTTCAATCTTGCCGGAGGAACCAAGATGTCCGATGAAGACTTGCTTGATCACGGCATGAACGTCAGCCAAACCCACGTTGACTTCATGGTCGGATCGGCCGACATGGACATCGACGGCATCAAAAAGGATGGGACCATCGTTCCCGTCTTCAGAAACGGCGACTGGGCATAGCTGTAAAAGTTTGCAATAAAAAGTCATAGTTTTTAGCTATGACTTTTTTATATATCTCAATCTTTTCCGATAATCCTGACCTCTGTTTCCAGTCTTACGCCAAATTTTTCAAAAACGACGTCCTGAACGTGCTTAATGACGTTTTGATAGTCAGTTGCCGTAGCATTGCCGATATTGACGATAAAACCGGCATGCTTTTTTGAAACTTGCGCACCACCGATCGTAAACCCTTGGAGATTTGCATCATGTACAAGCTTGCCGGTATAGTGTCCGGCCGGACGTTTAAAAACGCTGCCGCAAGAAGGATATTCAAGCGGTTGCTTGGAGGCACGAAGAAAACTCAGCTCTTCCATGCGCGCATGAATTTTTTCCTTGTCGCCGTGCTTAAGCAAAAACGTTGCCTCAAGCACGATATCGTCTTCGTCTTGCAGACGACTGTGACGATAGCCGAAATCAAGCTCTGCATTTTCATAAGTCCTGATTTCGCCGGAACGAGTCAGAACCGTCACCGATTCGGCAATATCTTTGATTTCGCCGTCATATGCCCCAGCGTTCATGAAAATTGCGCCACCGACGGATCCCGGAATTCCGGATGCAAATTCAAAACCGGTCAGGCCTGCCTCATATGCAGCCTGAGTTGCATCGATCAAAGCAGCTCCGGCCATTGCCACCACTTTGTCCCCATCGATTATGACGGAATCCATCTTCGTCAAAATCATGACAACGCCGGAGATGCCGCCGTCCTTGACGATCAAATTGCTTGCATTGCCGATAACGGTCAGATCAAGGCCGTTTTCTTTAGTGAAAAGAACCGTTTTTCTGGCTTCTTCAATGCTTGTCGGGAATACGGCAAAATCTGCCGGACCGCCAGTCCGCGTATTGGTATATTTGCAGAGCGGTTCATTTGGCTTAACGATGATTCCTTTCAACTCTTGCATGATTTTTGTTTCAATATTGTCCATTTAAAATGCTTCCTTTTGCTAAATTACACTTGCCATTTTAACATGGATCGCATTCAGAAACCAACCTCAAAGAATTTTGACCATCGAAATCTCATCGCAAAAACTGCCGTCTTTCATCAAATAAGCATTCGGTATGCGTCCGACCACAATGAACCCTTGTCGATCATAAAGACTGATTGCTCGCTTATTTTCTGACATGACGGTCAATTCGAGCTGTCTGGCACCGTTCTTTTTAGAAAATGCAGCCATGAACTGCATCAAAGCTGTTCCAAGCCCCATCCCCCAGAATTTCTTTTTGACTGCAACAGAGACTGTTGCGCGATGACGGCTCTTTTTTTTATTGCAAAAAACGACCTGCCCCATGCCGATGACTTTTCCGCTCGATTTTGCAACAAGAAACAAAGAATTTTCCGAAAGCTCCAAAACACGCAAAAAGCGACCGATTTCGGCCGGAGAACTTGCTTCGTCTGCTTGTTTTGACAAAAACTCGGTTTCTTCGGTAACTGTTTTAAAAAATTCCGCAACCTCGTTTGCTTCGCTTGAAAATGCAGGTCTGATCGTTACATGCTGATTGTTTCTTAAAAAGATGTTAACCGTTTCAAAATCAATCATTGCTTTCTCTTTTCATTGTGATACTGCAAAATAAGTCGCATCAGTTCAGCGTTTTCCTTCTTCTTGCCGATCGTGACTCGGAGCCAGTCCTTGCGCAGACCGCGACGAACCTGATAACCATGCTTTAAAAGATATTCAGCGAGCTTTTCCGCATCTTCAAACTTAAAGAAGACAAAATTTGCTTGACTTTTGAAATAAAAAATGTCGTTTTCTTCGAAAAATTTTTCCAGCTTCTCACGTTCGAGCGCATTTTTTCTTGCGCACTTTTCAACGAATTCCTGATCTGAAAGCGCCGCCAGTGCCGCCGTTTGAGACAAAGAATTCAGATTATACGGACATCTGACCGTTTGCAAAACGTTCCCTGGTTCGCTCGACATCACGATATATCCGACACGATAGTTTGCCAGACCATAAATTTTCGAAAAAGTTCTCATAACGGCTGCATTGTCGTATTTTGAAAGCAAACCGACTGCCGTTTGGTTTCCATCGGCAAATTCAATATAAGCTTCATCTATCAGGACGATAACGTCTCTTGGAACTTTGGCCAAAAAAGCATCGATTTCTTCAACCGGGTTGAGTGCACCGGTCGGGTTGTTCGGATTGCAGATCCAAATCATTTTGGTTTTATCCGTCATTTCTGAAAGCATGGCTTCAAAATCCGTCTTGCCGGTTTCTTCACTGCATTTTGCATGCTTGACGACTGCGCCTTCAATCAAAGCATTGAGTTCATATTCAGAAAAAGTCGGATCAGAAACGATGACCTCGTCTCCTTGATCAAGAAACGTCCGTGACAAAATTGCAATAATTTCATCCAGACCGACGCCTAAAATCAGTTGGCTTTCCTTGCAACCGATATGCTTCGCAATTGCCGTTCTTAATTTTTGCGCATATCCGTCCGGATAACGATTGCTTTCGGAAAAATTCCAGTTCTTGACGGCTTCTTCAACTTTTTTTGAAGTTCCGTAAGGATTTTCATTTGCCGAAAGTCGATAAACCTTTTTCAGATCATACTTCTTTTTGACCTCATCAAGCGAAGCCTCCGGAACGTAAGCGCATAGGTTCTTAAGATTTTCACGCATCGAAAAACTCCTTTCCGACTACAAGTCTTTAATTTCCGGACGATCCTTCGTTTTGCTCATCAAACCGACTCTGCTTCCGAGTTCTTCTTTGATTTCGTCAAAAGAAACGCCTTGTTCAACCAACAAAACCATCAAATGATATAAAAGATCGGCCGTTTCGTAACGCAGTTCGCTTTTGTCCGGATTCTTGGCTGCAACGATGACTTCAGTCGATTCTTCGCCGACTTTTTTCAAAATCTTGTCCAATCCCTTCGTAAACAAATAATCCGTATAAGAACCCGGTTTGGGATTTTCCTTGCGCTCTACAACAGATTGATATAATTCGTCCAAATCTTGCATAAATTACTCCTCCATTTCAACTTCATTGAAAAAGCACGTTTCATGTCCGGTATGACATGCAGGACCGGCAGGAATCACGCTGACAAGCAGCGTGTCGAAGTCGCAATCAAGCGCCATCGAAACGACTTCCTGCGTATTTCCGCTTTCTTCACCCTTATGCCAAAGTTTTTGGCGAGAACGTGACCAAAACCATGTCTGGTGAGTTTTTTTCGTCAATTCATAGCTTTCCTCATTCATCCAGGCCACCATCAAAACCTTGTTCGTTCTGACATCGCAAACGACGGTTGTCAGCAGCCCGTTTTTATCAAATACAGGTTTCATCGTCTGACGTTCACCCCGTTTTCTTCAAGATACTTTTTGAGTTCTTCGATTTTTAGTTCACCGAAGTGAAAAAGCGATGCTGCCAAAGCACCTGTTACGGGCGTTTTTTGGAAAACATCCAAAAAATCTTCCTTTTTGCCGGCACCTCCGGATGCAATGATCGGAACATGAACTGCTTCACCGATTTGCTGATAGAGTTCAATATCAAAGCCTTGTTTTGTCCCGTCACAGTCCATGCTCGTAACGAGCAATTCTCCGGCACCGAGCTCAACGGCTTTTTTGGCCCATTTTATGGCATCAAGTCCGGTATTTTCAGTTCCGCCCTTTGAATAGACCTGATACCGTCCCGTTCCGACGTC
>JBHADD010000004.1:0-2796 GCA_041854925.1 Ligilactobacillus sp.
CAATGTCATGATTCCGACCTGTTCAGCCGTGCTCAAAACGTGTCCTCCGGATTTGACGGTAATGCCGACATATTCCTGATAATTTGTCGCAATTTCTGACGGACAACCGGCAAACGTCTTATCCAACGCGGATTGGACGCAGCTTTTGCGCAAAATCGATGCTCCGTGCAAAAAAGGCAAAAACTTCAAAACACTCGCAACGCCTTTTGGAAGAAAGCCCATAGGCAAATAGACTCCTCCCAAAAATCCGACCAGCGTTCCGGAAATGCTTGCAAACGTCGACCAGCCCTTTGAACTTCTGAGCCCAAGCGAAATTCCGTACGCACCGATCGAAAACAAAACGACGTTGAGCGCAATTCCCACGATGACCTTCAGCAGACTCGTCAGCGAAAGCATCTCTCCGCCGTCTAAAACGATAAATGCCAAAAAAACGCCGAGCGTTGCCAAACACATCATCATCGAAACCATCATTGCCGCTGCGATGTATGACAACGAGACAATGCTGCGCTTGATCGGTGCCGAATAAAAGCAATCAATCGCATGACTCTTGATGTCATCGATGTATATTCCGATCACGCTGGTGGATACGGTCAGCGAATTCGTCATCAAAATTCCGGCCAAGATGCAGTAATAAACGAGTTCCGTCGCATTCTTCCTGTCCGTTGACGTTGCTTTTGAACGATGAAATTGCTCCAAAAGGCTCAAAATGCTGTCAACGTTCATCTTGGACAAAAAGACGCCCATCAAAACGATGATGATGATCATCGCCAAAAACGAAAAGAACACGGCAGTCTTGTCGCGAAGGAACACCAAACAATGTCTCTTCACCAGATTCCAAAATTTATGCATTTTTATTTCCCCCTGTCACGTTGATGAACAAATCGTCCATCGTTCCCTGAACGACTTCAAAACCTTTGATTTCTCCTCTGATTTTCTCCAAAACGTCCAATGCGTCCTTCGTGCATTCAAGTTCTGCTTCGATCATGTCGCCCGTTTCCTTTGTCAAATGCAGAGCTTTGATTGCTGCAGACTCTTTGACTTCATCCTTTTTTTCCGGTTCAAAATAAAGTCGCAAAATGTCTTTGACGTATGTATTCTTCAACTCAAATGGCGTTCCGGCCATCAGCACCTTGCCATGATCGATGATGCAGACGTGATTTGCATTGGCAGCTTCTTCCATGTAATGCGTCGTCAAAAAGACGGTCATCCCAAGTTCTTTTTGCAAAGAAACGATTGCTTCCCAGACCTTCTTTCTCGTTGCCGGATCAAGTCCCGTCGTCGGTTCGTCCAAAAACAGGATCTTGGGTTCGTGCATCAGTGCCGCCGCAATCTCTGCCCTGCGTTTTTGACCTCCGGAAAGTTTTCCGTACGGTCTGTTCAAAAAATCTTTCAACCCAAGAAGTTTGACGACTTTGTCAAAATTTTTCCTGAGATTTTCTTTAGTCTCGCCATAAAGCCCCCCGCGAATCTGCAGATTTTCCTTGACCGTCAGCAGTTCATCAAGGGAATTTTCCTGATGAACCATCCCGATGTCCTGCCGAATTTTTTCATCGTCCTTTCCGACTTCGTTTCCCAAAACACGCACGCTTCCGCTGTCTTTTTTATATAAGGTGCACAAAATATTGATTACGGTCGATTTTCCGGCACCGTTGACGCCGAGAAAACCGAACAGTTCGCCTTGTTCGACCGAGAAGCTGATGTCGTCGACGGCTTTGACGTCTTTAAAATATTTTTTGAGGTTCGAAACTTCAATTGCCCTTTCTTTCATAGCTAAATTCCCCTTTTGTTTACTTGATGGAACTATTAGATATTCAAACTTTGCTTGATTACAAGCATCTTGAACCAAGCGGTCAAAAAGAAACCGTAAGACGTCACGTTTTCGATGCAAGCACGTCCCCAATTTTTCTGACAAATGCAGAGATGAAAGCCTCATTTGTTTTTTTGAAATCAGGTTGTGCCACTGCATTTTTCAAGAAATCCGCGTTCGTTTTCGGAATCAGGATGCCGCACTTAATTTGACAAAAACCCCGTTTCAAACCGAAACGGGGCTCGTTCGCAGACAAATTAAAATGCAGATATAAACTGCGAAATGCCTGTGACAACCAAGTAGATTGAAACGATCCACACGATTGCGATGCTGGCAAGGAGCGGATTGAACAATAATGCGATGCCTAAAATCAAGGCAA
Organism: Ligilactobacillus sp.; assembly: GCA_041854925.1. Classification (GTDB taxonomy): domain Bacteria; phylum Bacillota; class Bacilli; order Lactobacillales; family Lactobacillaceae; genus Ligilactobacillus. Next base: position 2,187 of record JBHADD010000004.1, read on the forward strand.
TGACGTTCAATACGATCATCCAGACGTAGTGTGCTTTGCCGGCATTTTTAAACTGCTTTGAAGCAGCAAGCTGAACAATTGCGTCGAAGATGAACCACAGAGCAAAGATATACGCTACGACCTGGGCACCAGTTGCAGCTTTGAAAATGAACAGGAAGCCAAGCACGAGAGCAACGATTCCCATTGCAAAAAGACCAAGCGTCTTTTCTTCGGTCGTCGTATCAAGAACGTGTTTGAACCATAATTCATACAAGCCCTTAACAACTGCCGTTACACCTATGATAATAGAGATGAACTCAAGCGTTGTACCAAGATGAATGAATGTGACTATGCCTGCCACAAACAAAATAACACCTACAACCAAACTGACCAATTAAATTTGTGTTGAATTGTTTCCATAACAATCGCCATCCTTTATCAATTTACGATTATATCGCATCACATAATTGATAACTAATGGTAATGATAAGCTCGCGTTTTTTATCTGCCGGATTTCGGTTCACAAAAAGCACCGACAAAATCAAAACGATTCCGACTGCAAATGCTGCTTTTCCTTCTTTTGTAACCAACAGCTTAATGTTTATTAACTATTTACCTAAGGATAGCACAG
>JBHADD010000005.1:0-3033 GCA_041854925.1 Ligilactobacillus sp.
CTCTTCGAGGTGCGCAGATGGCGCACCCTTGACAGCTCCTTCAAGAGTGATAGTGGACAGACATGGATGCATTCGCATCCCCTGCACAACTTGTGCCTGGGAAAAATATTTTACACACAAATTAGGACTTGACTTGACTTTTATCATGACCAAATCTAAAAAAAAGTCAGAGCCAATTAAGTTGCTACTCTGACTGCCGTATTCTAATTCTAAGCTATTTTATCTCTTCCTTTCTTTGATCTCATCGTTTATTAATCATTTAACCACATATCCATTGGCCGGCTTGCCGTTTTCAAGTTTAACGATTGTGATTGCCTTTCTCGGATTGTGCTTTGCATCCATCGTCGTATCACCCGTCACACCCTTAAAGTTTTTGATTTTAGCCAATCCTTGCTGAATCTTGACGGAATCGGCAGATTTTTCAGTTTCGATTGCCTGCTTGATCATGTAAACGGAATCGTAGGACAACGCGGCAAACGTTGGCGAATCTTCACCGTACTTGGCTTTATAAGCTCTGTTGTACGATGCAACTTTTGGATTAGATTTTGCAGTAAGCGCCGTAAATGCCGTCGTGTAATAAATGTCCGTTGCATTTTCTGCACCGGCAATCTTGACCATCTTGTCATCAGACATTCCGTCAGCACCCATAATCGGCTGCTTGATTCCGGCTTCACGGGCCTGCTTGATGATCGCACCGCATTCCGTATAGTATGCAGGAACGTATAAAACGTCAAACTTCTTGCTCTTGGTTGACGTTAAAACCGAATTGAAATTTTTATCTCCGGCTTGGAAGTATTGAGTATCAACGACCGTTCCTTTGAAGTATTGCTTAAACGCTTTGGCGATCCCGATGCCGTAGTCGCTCGAATTATCGGCTAAAATTGCCGCACGTTTAGCTTTAAGCGTTTCATATGCAAATTTTGCAGCAGATCTTCCTTGGTAATCACCCTTGAAATAAGCCCGAAAGACGTACGGATGAACCTTGCCGTTCTTATCAAGCGTAAAGTTAGGCGCTGTGGCAGATGCCGACAAAAACGGCACAAAAGTCTTATTTGCAGTCGGAATCGTTGCCGTTCCGTCATTTGTAGTTGCAGGGCCAATCGTTGCAACGACCTTGTCCTGCGTCGTCAATTGAGTTGCAACTGAGGCACTCGTCGATGTCGAACTCTTATTATCACGATAAATCGCCTTGATCTTCTTCTTTTTTCCGTTGACGTTGACTCCGCCTTTAGCGTTGATTTCATCAACAGCAAGCTGAATGCCGTTTTTTTCCTGTTGCCCGTATCCGCCGGCTGCACCTGAAAGTTCCATGTTAACGCCAATTTTGATCGTATCGCCTGCCTGATTGCCTTTGGTTGCGGCCGACGTTTTCGAAGTGCATCCTGCCATAAAAGCTGAACACATCATGATTACTGCTGCAAAGCCTGTCATTTTCTTAATTTTCATATGAAACCAAACCCCTTCATAAGTTGTACTCTAATTAATTAATTTTCGAATCGGCGGGAATAAAAAAAGCCCTCGTTCCGACAAGCTGGAACGAAGGCTTTTTAAACCCCGGGAGCCCTCATTCCAAGCGTACTCAAACAAGGACTCACCAACATAAGATGTCAATCTCTTACGTCAACGAATCCTTGCGAATAGTAGGAGGGCACGAGAAGAAGCGCCTTGAAACATATTTACTTTTTTAAATTTGATAAATTCCATTTCAATCGCTCCTTTCATAAACAATTTCCTGTATCGATTTGAATAATGTTATTATAATTACAAAAAAATTAATTGTCAATGTGTTTTTTGTAATTATGCGTGACTTTTTTCACTGCTTATTTTCACAGGCAAGAAAATACTCTGAATTTGTCCAAAATAAAAAGGTTTCCGAAATCCTTTCAAAAGAATTTGGAAACCTTAAACGTTCAATTAGTCAGCAACAGGGTAAACAGATACCTGTTTCTTGTCGCGACCTTTGCGTTCAAATTTAACAACGCCGGCTGTCTTGGCAAACAAAGTATTGTCACCGCCCATACCAACGTTTACGCCTGGGTAGATGTGCGTTCCGCGTTGACGGTAAAGAATTTCCCCACCGTTAACCGTTTGGCCGTCGGCACGCTTTGCGCCTAAACGCTTGGAACGTGAATCACGACCGTTTGATGTGGAACCGCCCCCCTTTTTGTGGGCGAAGAATTGCAAGTTCATAAACATATCGAGTGCACCTCCTCTGTGCAAAACTATTTCACATGTATATATTCATGATATGAGATTTCAATATCGCGCAAGCCTAATTCAAAGCTTTCAAGCAATAATTGAACTTTGGGGTCTTCCAAATCAGAATCATCAACAGAAACTTTCATAAAGCCACCGTTCAAATCATCCAATTCCTTTTCCAAAACAACCCCGACAAGTTTCTCCAAACTATTGATCGTATTGATCGACAGCACCGAAACTGCCGCACACACAATATCTTGACCATATTCTCCTGAATCAGCATGACCGCTCAGCTCAAAACCGCTGAGCCGCGAATCTTTACGAAACAAACATGCATTAATCATCTTGAAATGCTCCTGAAATTATGCGTTGATTGCATCGATAACAACCTTCGTGTATGGTTGACGATGACCTTGCTTTGTGTGTTGATGCTTCTTTGGCTTGTACTTGAAAGTTACGACCTTCTTTTCACGGCCTTGCTTTTCAACAGTACCTTCAACCGTAGCACCTTCAACAAATGGCGTTCCGATAACGGTCTTTTCACCGCCTACCAAAACAACTTTGTCAAAAACAACTTTTTCGCCGGCTTCGTTTGCAAGCTTTTCAACGTAGATTGCTTGACCAGCTTCTACCTTGAGTTGCTTACCGCCTGTTTGAATAATTGCGTACATGTATGTGCACCTCCTTATATGATTCTCAGACTCGCCGTAATGTAGTGATCCGTAAATACGAATGCTTTGACTTAAAACGTGCGGTTGCAGCTGTGACATGCACAAATACAACGTTAATATAATAACAAGTTTTTCTTGCTTAGTCAAGCAAAAATAAAAAGAG
>JBHADD010000006.1:0-4907 GCA_041854925.1 Ligilactobacillus sp.
GCTGATCTTTAGCTGCATCTTTTTTCTGATAATTTCTGGCATATTCAAAAATAAACCAAAATCCGGAAAAGATGCAGTTAATGCCTGCACTATACCAGTTGGCGATTATCATATATCCTACTACAATAGCCAGCTTCCAGCCTTTTGATTCACCAATGACGATTTTGTGAATGAACAACAACATCAATGGCAACATGTAAACACCGTCAAGCCACATAATGTTGCTGCTTTGAGCAATATTATATTGACAAAGCGCATAGCTGACGGATAAAACGATTGTCATTGCATACTTCAAATTGCTATTAATCTTTTCTTTGAATGTTTCCGCCAAAAAATAACTGCATGAGAGCGCGGCAAGCACCAGCTTAATGACAACCGCAATATCAAAGAAAGTACGCAAATTATCTTTGCTGAAAAAAATTACTAATAAATTAATGGGAGAAGAGAGGTAATAGCTAAAGATGGCAAAGCTGCTTCCGCCCAACATATTGGAAAAAGTATATGAAAAACTATTTTTGCCTAAAATAACGTCTTTTAAATATGCGTACAGATCAATATATTGGATATGCGCATCCATTGATGCCAGTGACTTATCGTTTCCAAACGGAATGAAGCCTTGAATATACATGATCATCAACAAAAGAGACAACGTGCATAGACTGGATATAACCACTATCGATGCCTTTTTTCTCTTGCTCATCCTATTTCCCCCTATGATACAAACTGTTAATCAACAACAAATTATATCACATAACATCCCCCTTAATACAATCAATAGATTAATTTTAAATCACATATCACCGTATTTAATGTATAATATAACCTAGTAAGCCCTTGTTTTCCGCATAGGCAACTACCCATGGAGGATTCTCAAATGAAGACATTGTCAATTATTGTCCCGTGCTATTACGAAGAAGAAAGCCTTCCTCTGTTCTATAAAGCAACAGAAGAAGTTAATCAACAACTTGAAAATATCAAATTTGAATATTGGTTCATCAATGACGGATCAACCGACGGAACCTTGGCAGAAATGCGCAAATTAAACGAACTTGATCCCGAAAACGTCCATTACGTTTCCTTTTCGAGAAACTTTGGCAAAGAGGCCGCACTTTACTGTGGCTTGCAACAAGCTACGGGCGATTATGTCACGGTAATGGATGCCGATTTGCAAGATCCGCCGGAAATGCTTCCTGAAATGATCAAGATCATCGAAAACGAAGATTATGATTGCGTAGGAACGCGCAGAACGACCCGTGCCGGTGAACCACCAATCAGATCTTTTTTCGCCAGAATGTTTTACAAAATCATCAATAAGATTTCCGATACCGAAATCGTTGATGGCGCCCGTGATTTCCGCGTCATGACGCGGCAAATGGTTGATGCGATTCTCGAAATGAGCGAATACAATCGCTTTTCAAAAGGCATCTTCAGCTGGGTCGGTTTCAATACCAAATATCTTGAATATAAAAATCATGAACGCGTTGCCGGAAAAACAAGCTGGAACTTCTGGAGCCTGTTCAAGTATTCCGTTGACGGCATAGTGAACTTCTCGCAGTTCCCGCTTGATATCGCATCGTTTATCGGCTTCATTTCGGCCTTGATTTCGGGATGTGCCATCCTCTTCATCGTTATCCGCTACATGATTCATGGCGATCCGACAAGCGGTTGGGCTTCCATGGTCTGCATCATGCTGTTTATCGGCGGAATCCAGCTCTTTTGTTTAGGAATCGTCGGCAAGTACATCGGCAAAATATTCACTGAGGTCAAGCACCGACCTATTTATATCGTAAAAGAAAAGAAATAACAGGTAATCTTAATGAATAAACTAAAAAACTTTTTTGACGTGACCATGATCAAGTTCATTTTGGTCGGAATCGTGAACACTGCAGTCGGCATGGGAACCATGTTCATTTGCTACAACTTCTTCCATCTCAGTTACTGGATCTCCTCTGCCTCCAACTACGTGGTCGGAAGCATCGTCAGCTACTTTTTAAACAAGTACTTTACTTTCCAAAACAAGTCCAAGAGCATGAAGACCGTCATCAAATTCATCATCAACATTACGGTCTGCTATCTTGTCGCGTACGGCGTTGCAAAACCGTTGGCCATTTGGGCGTTCAGTTCATTTGACAAAGGCATCCAAGACAATATCGCAATGCTTGCAGGCTCGATATTCTTCGTCGGCTTAAACTACATTGGGCAACGTTTTTGGGCATTTAAAGAAGAATAATTCCCAAATTGCAATATTGGAACACATTCCCTCTTTGCGGTATAATATACACATAGAAAACGATTTTAAGGGGGACCATTTCGAATGGCTAAAATCAAGATTGTCACCGACTCCTCAGCTCAGTTGACACCAGAAGAAATTGAAGAATACGATATCCACGTTATTCCATTGTCAGTCGAGATCAACGGGGAAAACCACGTTGACGGCGAAACGATCACAAGACAGGAACTCGTCGACGAACTGCGCAAGGGCAACATTCCAAAGACCAGTCAACCGCCAATGGGACGTTTTTTGGAAACATTTGAACAACTTGGAGCTGATGGCAGCGAGATTTTGGCAATCATGATGTCTGACGTTTTGAGCGGTACATACCAAACTGCATGTTCTGCCGCTGAAATGGTAAAATGCAGCGTTACCGTCATCAACAGCAAAGAAACTGATCGTGCGCTTTCTTTCCAGGTCTTAGCAGCCGCAAAAGATGCTAAGGAAGGAAAAAGCATCGAAGAAATCAAAGCACACTGTTTGGATATCCATATGCGCACGACGACGGACGTTTTGGTCGACAACATGGACTGTTTGGTTGCCGGCGGTCGCGTCAGCAAACTGGCAGGTGCTTTGACCAAATTGATCAACCTGAAAATCATCGTTCGTCTGCGCGAAAACAGCCTTGACGTTGTCTACAAGGGACGCAGTCGCAAAGCATTCTTGAAATATTGCCAAGAATTGAGCAAGTTCCATCAAGACAATCACATTCAGGAACTGTCTCTTTCAAACGTTGGAACCGATGAAGACTTCCTTGAACGGATCAAAGAAGCCATGTTGCCGGAAGGAAGCAAGGATGCCGCATATATTGCGCGTTTGACAAGTCCGATCATCATGACGCATACCGGTTTGAATGCCGTTGGCGTAATCACGTTGACAGAAAAAGAAGAACCTGAAGAAAACAGATAGTAAAAATGAGTCCTTACTGTGTCATAAGGTGCAGTAAGGACTCATTTTATTCTGTTCAATTTTTATAAACTTCATTCAGCTTTTTAATTAAATCACTGGAATGTTTTAAGTCAAATTTTCTCGCAAAAAAGAAGTTGCCGTCTCTTATCTCGTTCAAATCATTTTCGTCCAGGACGGCGGGATAGCTTTCATATTGTTTAACCCATTTTATATAACGATAGTTTTCGTTCGTACATCTTTTCAAATAGTCCTCGTTATTGCATAATATCGTCTGAACCCAGAATTCATCCGAAAAACACCCCGTTTGAAGCATCTTGACAAAGTTGGGGTGCTTATCCATATATTCCACACAGTATTGTGCGGCATCCCTCGGGAGATCCATCCAATTGGCACCGGTATAAATATCAAAATCTATTCCCAGCTTCTTGAACTTATTAACTCTAAGCAACAATTGGGTAAATATCAAAAAACGATGATAAAACTTGCCAAAAACGGTTCTTCGCTTAACGGTATCATAGTTAAAATAGAACTTTTGCCACCAAATCAGCCGTTCATGTGACTTAATTCTGTCTTCAGCCTTGATATAACGCATATAGATTCTATCGTTATTTTCAAAAACTTCATATAACTCATCAATATTTTTTACTGGCCAGTCTTGACCGGAAATAACATGCACATACGATATATCCGGATTCTTCAAAGCAAGTTTCATCAAACGATATGCAGCCTCGCCTATGCTCCAACTGCCCCAGTTTACATCAACTTCAGAGATATGTTTAATGCCGTTATCATCCATAAACGACTTCTCTTTTTCACTGACAGGACATTTGGTATCAAAATGAATATAGACTTCAAACCTTCTGTTCAATTTAGATGCCAACTGCAACACTTGATCAACATTCTTGTGTGCCAAAATGAGCATTGCTTGCATACTCTATTCCTCTTCTCGATTAAGTTAGTGTACCAATTGCCGAATTGCATTCTTGATATAGTATCCGGAACGCATCTTTTCAGCAATTACTTGCGTATTACTCTTTATCTCATTATACTGTTCGCTGCTGAGTTCGTCTAAAATCGAATCAACGTCTTCCAACGACTCAACGGTTATACCGACTTTATTTTTCTCAACAAAATCAGCCAATGCGGCATCTTTCCAAATAATAACCGGTATTCCTGAACTCAAGTACAACGATACCTTATGCGGGTTGTTGTATCTCATGTATTCCCCAAATACTCCATCGCACTTATCCACGCTTTTTCCATCCCACACCAATCCGAAACTGTGATTCAAGTGTGCCGGAACCTCTTCAGGAGTATATTGGCCTTCATAATTAATGCATTCACCGTAATTATTTTGCGGATTAGGACCCATCAAAAATAACTGATGCTTTATGTCAAGCTTGTTTAAAAAATCAGCTTTCTTTAGATTGCCGGCAAAGCATAAGGACCCGTCATAAGGATACCCGCTTTGTATTTCTTGAGGGTTGTCATAATCGAAAATTTCCAAATTAGCAATAGGAACATTGACACCATTATCTTTAAGCCACTCATTCATTTTATCATTGTGACCGACCAATCCGTCAGAGCCGTTCAAAATCCCAACTTCTTCCCTGATAAATTCCTTATTATCTCTAAACAACCTTAATGATTCCAAATCATGAATGACGAAATAAAGTTTGGCATTGGTATATTTTCTTGCATTGTCAATTATGGCTTTAGTAATAAC
>JBHADD010000007.1:0-5284 GCA_041854925.1 Ligilactobacillus sp.
CTCGCAAGTTTTGCGCTGGCTCTTTTTGGTGCGCTCGTTCCAAAAGAGCAGCAAAAACTTCCGCCGGTATTCATCAGTCTGTATGCGACGGCATTTGCGATGATGTGCGGAGTTTTATGGGAATTTTATGAATTCACGTGTGATTCGTTCGGGATGAATCTGCAGCGCTATATGGCAAACGGTCACATGCTGGTCGGAAGAGCTGCTTTGATGGACACGATGGGCGATTTGATTGCTGACTTCATCGGTGCGTTTTTGTTTGCTGCGGTTGCCTTTGTTCAAATCAAGAAGAACGATTCATGGATGCAGAAATTCTTTTTTCACAAAAATTAAAAAAGACTAAAAAAACGGTTGACGAACTCCAAGAATCGAATTATAATCATATCAACAAGTTTATTTAATAACGATTTAATTTTTTTAAGGAGAATATAATCATGAGAAGATCAACTGCAAAATCTCAATTACGATTTTACTATTACTGGTTTATCCAGTAACGTCGATGCCGCATCCGGTATGGGCGTTACTTTACCAAACTGGATGCGGCCGGTAATGATTTTCTTGTGGTCAAAGGTCGCATGGATGCAATTGCACTGTGAGGCCTTTTTAATTTTCTGTTTTTCGTATCTTGACAGATTTTTCGGTTCTTACAGTGACACTGTAGGAGCTTTTTTATTAATCAGGAGGACACGAGAATGACAAAAGAAGTTGGACAAAATATTGATGAACTTGCAATCAACAATCTGCGCGTTTTGAGCTGTGAAATGATTCAGCGGGCAAATTCAGGGCATCCGGGGATCGCCCTTGGAGCGGCACCGATGATGTGGACGTTGTTTTCACGTCATTTGCGAGTAGATTCGAAAGATCCCGAGTGGTCGAATCGCGACCGCTTTGTTCTTTCTGCCGGACATGGATCGGCACTCTTATATGCAATGCTTCACGTCAGCGGATTTGATCTGTCGATTAATGACTTGAAGAACTTCCGGCGTTTTGGAAGCAAGACTCCCGGTCATCCTGAGCATGGACATGTTCCCGGTGTTGAAGCAACAACGGGACCGCTTGGTCAAGGCATCGGGATGGCAGTCGGAATGGCGCTTGCTGAAAGAACTTTGGCGGCTCGATTGAACCAAAAAGCCAAAGTGGTCGATCATTTCACATACTGTCTTGTCGGCGACGGTGATTTAATGGAAGGAATCTCGCATGAAGCAGCCAGCTTTGCCGGCAATCAGCGACTTTCCAAATTAATCGTCTTATACGATTCAAATGACGTTTCTTTGGACGGACCGGCTTCAAGAAGTTTCAGGACGGATGTTTGTCGCAGATTTGAAAGCTATGGCTGGGATACGCAGCTGGTCGCAAACGGCAATGACGTCGATGAAATCGATCGGGCAATCAAAAAGGCCAGGAAAACGGATAAGCCGAGTCTGATCGAAATCAAAACGACAATCGGTTTCGGAGCTGACAAGGCTGGAACGAATGCCGTGCACGGTGCGCCGCTTGGAGAAAACGGGCTTGAAAATCTTCGGACTCGTCTTGAATATGACGGGCCTGCCTTCACGGTTTTGCCGGAAGTCAAAGCTGCAGCTGAAACGATGATCGAAAATCGCGGCAAAAAGGCTCATGACGATTGGCGCAAGGTGCTTGACGATTTGGCGGCAGCTGATGAAGAATGCTTTGATGAAACGGTTGCGGTCTTAAACGGCAAGCGTTGTCTCAATGCCCTTGACGGTATGACGCGCTACGAGAGCGGAGCAGAAGCGAGCCGCGATACGAGTCATAAGGTTATCCAGGTGCTTGCGGAAAAAATGGACAATCTTGTCGGCGGCTCCGCAGACTTGTCTTCATCAGACAAAACTGCGATTGACGCAAGCGGACTGCTTGATGACGAGCATCCGACCGGAAGAAACGTCGCATACGGCGTTCGCGAGTTTGCTCAAGGAACGATCATGAACGGAATGGCCTTGCATGGCGGCCTTAGAGTATTCGGCGGAACGTTCCTCGTTTTCTCGGATTACCTGAGAGGCGCAATTCGATTGTCTGCTTTGCAAAAACTTCCGGTCGTTTACGTTTTCACGCATGACTCAATCGCAGTCGGAGAAGACGGACCGACGCATGAACCCGTTGAACAGCTGATGAGTCTGCGCTCATTGCCAAATGTCGACGTGCTTCGTCCGGCTGATCCGAACGAAGTGATCGCTGCTTGGCAACAGGCGATTGATTCCGTTGATCATCCGACGGTTTTGGTTTTGACTCGTCAAAAGCTGCCTGTTTTGTCACGGACGTCCAAGCTTGCAGATGCAGGCGTTGCTCGAGGAGGATATGTTGTTTCTCCGCAAAAAGGGATGCGTCCAAGCGGAATCCTGATTGCTTCCGGATCAGAAGTTTCATTGGCAATCAAGGCTCAAGAGCGTTTGTTCAAGCTGGGTGAAGACGTCAGCGTCGTATCCATGCCGTCCATGGAACGTTTCGATGCACAGCCGCAAAATTACAAGGATCAGGTGCTTCCGCCGTCCGTCAGAAGAAGAACGGCCATTGAAATGGGATCGACGCGCGGTTGGGAACGTTACGTCGGCCTTGACGGAACGATCGTCGGCCTTGATGAATTCGGAGCAAGCGGCGCAATGGACGATGTGCTTGCAAATGCAGGGTTCACGGTCGAAAACGTTGTTTTGACGTTTCAAAAAACAAATGTAACCGGTGAGAATCATTTATCGGCAATTCGCTTATGATTTAGGAGGAAAATATTATGATTATTGTTTTGAAGAAGGATGAAGCAAAGGAAAAAATTGAAGTCGTCAAGAAGGCATTTGACGGCAGGAAACAGGTTTTCGTGCATGAAAACCGCGTTGCCATTCAAGGTGCCAGGGCAGACGAAATTCCAAGCGAAGTTCTCAATGCGGCAGAAGACGTGATTACGAACGTTCCGGCAGCGGTTCAGTCAAGCCGTCTGCTTCATCCGAAAGACACGATCGTTAAAACAGCGCATACTGAAGTCGGCGGCAACAAGCTGGCTTTGATGGCCGGTCCTTGCTCCGTTGAAAGCGAAGAACACATTCACCGGATGGCCAAAGTCGCAAAGGAAGCCGGTGCAACGGTCCTTCGCGGCGGTGCATTCAAGCCGAGAACATCACCTTACTCATTCCAGGGCCTTGGTGAAGAAGGTCTGAAATACTTGCGTGAAGCTGCCGATGAGAACGGAATGGACGTCATTACCGAAGTAATGGATGATGAACACGTTGAACTTGTCGGAAAATACACGGATTTCTTCCAAATCGGTGCCCGCAACATGCAGAACTTCTCGCTCCTCAAGGAAGTCGGCAAAACGAAGATCCCGGTTGCCTTGAAGCGCGGCATGTCCGCAACGATTGACGACGTGCTTAATGCTGCCGAATATATTGCTGCAGGCGGCAATAATCAGATTATCCTGATTGAACGCGGAATTCGCACGTTTGACAACAAGTACACGCGCAATACGTTTGATGTTGGTGCGGTTCCTGTCCTTCAGCAATTGACGCATTATCCGGTCATTGTCGATCCGAGTCATGCTGCCGGAGTCTGGGATCTCGTTACGCCGCTTGCTCAGGCCGGCGTTGCGGCTGGTGCCAGCGGTTTGATCGTTGAGATCCACGATGATCCGGATCATGCATTTTCTGACGGTCCACAAGCACTCAAGCCTGATACTTTCAAGGAAATGGCCCGTCGTTGCGAAGAGATTCACCAAGTCGTTTCAGCCTGGAAATGAGGTGTTTGAATGCGAAGCGTTGCGGTCGACACAAAAGCATATGAAATTTTAATCGAAGAAGGCGTTCTCGAAAATCCTGCCGAACATCTCGGAAATGTATGGACAAAGAGGCGTTGCGTCATTTTAACCGACACGAACGTGTACCCGCTTTACGCAAAGAAAGTTTCAGAAAATCTTTCTGAAGCCGGATTCGAAAACAGCGTCATTACGATTGAAGCGGGCGAAAAGAGCAAATCATGGCAAACGCTCAGCAGCGTTGTTTCTCAAATTGCCGATTTCGGTTTGACCAGAGGCGATGGCTTAATTGCGCTTGGAGGCGGTGTTGTCGGCGATTTGGGCGGACTGTGCGCTTCGCTTTATATGCGCGGAATTTCTTTTGTTCAGTTTCCGACTTCGCTTCTTGCTCAGGTTGACAGTTCCGTTGGCGGTAAGACCGCGATTGATATCGCACAAGGAAAAAATCTTGTCGGAACCTTTTACCAGCCCGATCTGGTGCTGATTGATCCCCTGGTATTGAAGACATTGGACGAAAGGGTTACGGTCGAAGGTTATGCGGAAGTTGTCAAGTGTGCCGCAATGGTCGGCGGAACGTTTTGGCGATTGATTGAAAAAATAGATGATGCGCAGGCAATTTTGAAACACGCTCCGGAACTGATCCAAAGAAGCGTGGCATTTAAAGCTGAAGTCGTTACAAAGGACGAAAAAGAAGGCGGTTTGCGCAAGCTGCTTAATTTTGGGCACAGCATCGGCCATGCAGTTGAACTTCTTGCGGCCGGCAGACTGCTTCACGGTGAAGCAATTTCAATCGGACTTTCCGAGGTCAATCGAATTTTTGAAAGCCGCGGACTAACCGAGGAAGGAACGACACAAGCAATTTGCGATCGTTTGCAAGCAGTCGGACTTCCGCTTGAAGATGAACTCCTTTCAGATTCGCGTGTGTCTGATATCATGAAGCATGATAAAAAAGTCTCTAAAGCGGCACTGACTTTTGTCTACCTTAAAAAAATCGGCGAGCCGGAGATGTTTTCCGTCTCGTTGGATGAATTGGAAAGATTCATTGAAAAATAAAGATACGAATAAAAGCGGCTGAGAAAAAACTCTGCCTCAAATTTAAAAGCCCGGATGATTTGTAATTAATTGCAAATCTCCGGGTTTTTGCGCATGCATGACAATCGTCTGCCATGATGGAAATACCCCCAAATATCTTGGCGGCAAATTTGACTGAGAGCTTGGTGCGCTGATTTAGCGGGCGGTTGCATTCGGCAAAACCACTGTCGTTTACGGACAAATCGATGAAAATGGGGATGATGTCCGTAAACGTCCTGCTCGAAAAATGGCGATTACGGACAAAATGGTCAAAAATGGCCGTTTGTCCGTAAGATTTCAGGCGTTTTTAACCTGGTTTTACGGACAAATGCAAAAAAAGCCGGCTTTGTCCGTGGTTATAATGCCCTTTAAGTATACAGGTAAAAAAGAAAATTTGCTGTATGCTTGGAGGGCATTTTCATATGGGAAGAAAATCGAAATATTCTGCTGATTTTAAGC
>JBHADD010000008.1:0-5297 GCA_041854925.1 Ligilactobacillus sp.
GTGCCAGATATTCAAGAACCGCCTGCCCAAAACTATAAATAATGAACAACAACACGAATGCCACGCCAAAAAATGCGGTAAATAAAAACGCAAACAGTCTTCTTGCAAGCATTCCCTGACTGTTTTCAACTCCATAAGCAACATTTAGCGATCTCTTCATTGCGTTAAACCCACGGCTCGCTGCCCAAACTGAAATAAGACCGGAAATCGAGGCCGCCCCGCCAGACGATCCGTTTTCCAAATATTGAATGATAAAAGGCTTGAGCGTTTGATATATCGAACGAGGAATTGCCATTTCAATGTATGCCAGGACGGTACTTGCTTTAAGATGCAAAAGCGGCAAAAGATTTCCGACAAAAATCATCAGAGGAATAATTGCCAACAACGCGTAATAAGAAATTACGATTGCTTCGTTTGAAACGTTTGCCTGATTAAAACGTGATACTGCAGATAAAAAGAAGGTGCGTACACCTTTATTAACGTCTTTCAAGTGCACTCGCCTTCCTTTCATTCATCTTCATTAAAACTCAGTTATCGGAATCGCTTTGGCTCGAACTGTCAGCATTGCTCGAATCCTGATCATTACTTGAATTAGCCGGGACCTTCAATTCCTGCCCGGGATTAATGGTTCCGCTCGTAAGATCGTTCAACTCCATCAATTCCTGCGCCGTAGTTCCGTACTTGCTTGCAATCGTCGATAAATAGTCACCTGATTTGACCGTATATGTAGTATACTCACCCTTGTTTTTCTTAGTCGACGATGAAGAACTTGAAACAGACGATGCAGAGCTTGATGATGCAACGCTACTTGAAGAAACCACTGAGGAAGTCTTTTTCGAACTTGAAGAAACATTTTTGGAATCACCTTTTGGTTCCTTGTACTCCCCATACTTATTTTTGGCGATTTCTCGCTGCTTATTATATTCACGCTTTTGAATTTCAGCATTATTGCCAAAAGAAGAAGCCAATCTTCCTTGGACAAAGTCACTCTTAAATCCTAAGATGCAAACAACCGCAATCACAAGCACAATTACAGCGACTCTGATGATTTTAATCGTATTCTTTCGTTTATGATGATTTTTTGCATGCTCTGCCACGCCAATACCTCCTTAAAACGTAAGTCGCTTATATATTACCTTAAGTAACATGATACTATAAAATTGCTTTATCTGCATAGATTTATGAAAAAAATTTGTTTGAACTTAAAAAAGTCAGGACAAGCGGTCCTGACTCCAACATTCATTATTTAAGCGTCTTTGCAAGATCTTTGATATACTTTGCAAGATCGTCCTTAACTTCCGGATGACGCAGTCCAAACTCGATTGATGTCTTCAAGTAGCCAAACTTATAGCCGACGTCATAGCGTTTGCCTTTGAATTCATGTGCAAAAACGCGCTGAATCTTATTAAGGCGATCAATCGCGTCCGTCAACTGAATCTCATTGCCCGCGCCCGGCTTTTGCGTTTCAAGCATGTCAAAGATTTCAGGCGTCAACAGATATCGACCGATGATTGCAAGATCGGACGGAGCCTTTTCAACAGGCGGTTTTTCAACGAAACGCTTAACGTCATACAGACCCGGACGAGTTTCTGACGTTGGATCAATAACACCGTACTTGGAAACCTCTTCATGCGGAACCTTCATGACTGCAAGCGTTGAAGCATGCGTTTCTTCATAGCGATCCATCAACTGCTTGGTCAAAGGAACCTTATCTTCCATGATATCATCACCAAGCATGACAACAAATGGTTCATCCCCAACGAAATCTTTAGCCATCAAAACCGCATCGCCCAATCCGCGCGGATGAGATTGACGGATGAAGTACAAGTTGATGTCCGTTGTTTGCTGAACGAGTCGCAAAAGCTCCGTCTTGCCCTTTTCCTTAAGGTTTTGTTCCAGTTCGGGAACGGAATCGAAGTGATCTTCGATTGGACGCTTGCCCTTGCCGGTAACGACTAAAATATCTTCGATTCCTGATTTCTTAGCTTCTTCAACAATATATTGAATCGTCGGCTTATCAATTATAGGTAGCATTTCCTTAGCCAAAGCTTTTGTAGCCGGGAGAAAACGAGTTCCCAGTCCTGCTGCAGGAATAACAGCCTTTCTTACTTTCTTTTGGTTTTTCATAGTGAACCCCTTTGCGAAACATTTAGGTTAATCCAATCACTAAAATTGACCACCTAGGCTACATTATACCAGTATATAATTTTTTTACAACATTCAATCACAAAAATTAAGTAATTGCTTAAGAAAACGGATTAGATTCACTTACTAGAATTCGTATAAATACGGAGCATCCAAAATCGGATCCTGAGACGTCAAAATCTTCGGTCCTTGTTTTGTGATCGCAATCGTATGCTCGTACTGGCATGACAGACTGCCATCAGCCGTTCTTGCGGTCCAACCGTTCGGGTCGTCCATTTCTGCTTCCCATCCTCCCATGTTGATCATGGGTTCAATCGTAATCGTCATGCCTTCGCGCAAACGCACGCCTTTGCCTGCTTCTCCATAATGCGGCACGTTCGGGCTTTCATGCATTGTCGGTCCGATTCCGTGTCCGATAAATTCGCGCACGTCGCCATAACCGTTTACGTCTTCGGTATAATGCTGAATCGCAGCCCCGATATCTCCGATGCGATTTCCGACTTGGGCTTGTTCGATACCCAAATACAGAGCTTTTTTAGTCACTTCCATCAATCGATCAATTTCCGGAGTTGATTTTCCGACGACATAGCTCCAGCAAGAATCGCTCATTGCTCCGTGATAATTGACGACCGTGTCAACCTTAATCAGATCCCCGTCACGCAAGATCAGGTTCTTCCTCGGAAAACCATGGCAAATCTCATCGTTGACGCTGACGCACGTTGCGTATTTATAGCCCTCAAAACCGATTTGTTCTGCAATTGCACCATGTTCTTTGAAATACTTCCGAGCAAATTTTTCAATTTCCCAACTTGAAATTCCTGGTTTGATAATCTCGCGAAGTCCGATATGCATTCCGGCCAAAATTGCTCCGGACTTTGACATTTCCTCGATTTCGCGCGGTGATTTTAACGTGATCATTATAATTTGCCTCCAAAAATTTTCTTAACTACTCCATTATAACGCATCAAAGCATTTCATAACGATTATTTTGCAATTTAATGCTCTAAGCTGTTTTTCAATAATACTACCATTCGGTTCTTGTTTTTTGATATAATAGGCTTGTCAATTCAAATGGAAGAGGGTTTTTACATGGCAACAGCAAAAGTTGTTTTTGCAACGATCACCGGCAATAATGAAGACGTTGCCGACATCGTCGCTCAAGAACTTGAAAAAAAAGGCATTGAGGTTTCAGTTGAAGAAATTTCCCAAGCAGATCCCGAAGACTTCGCTGACGTCGACATCTGCGTCGTTTGTCCGTACACTTATGATGAAGGAGCGCTTCCTGATGAAGGCCTTGATTTTTACGATGACCTTGAAGATGTCGATCTGACCGGCAAAATCTATGGCGTTGCCGGATCCGGCGACACGTTCTACGGCGAATACTTCGGACTTGCAATTGACGAATTCGGCAAAAAGCTTGCCGCATCAGGCGCCGTTAAGGGTGCTGAAAACGTCAAAATCAATCTCGCCCCAGACAGCGAAGAAGACGTCCAAAAGCTTGATGCCTTTGCAGATGCATTGGTTGAAACATACAACAACAAATAAAACGCATGAAAAAACTCCCCGATTGAAAAATCAAGGAGCTTTTTTTCATCATCTTCTTTTAAAGCGAAGATAATCGAACAACGCCAATGCCAAAATGAAAATCAGCGAAAACTTCGTGACCAAAAGACCTGTCTTAAGACCCGGAACTCTGTATTTAAAAACGATGTCCGATTTGCCTGAAGGAAGTCTGAGACCGACGAAAGCATGATTCGTTTTGATGACTTTGGCCTTGTTCCCGTTAACGGTTGCACTCCAGCCTTTCGAATAAGGAATCGAACTTGCAAGAATTCCCTTCTTATTTGTTTTAATCGACCCTGACAGCGTATTGCGCGAAAATTTAACATCTCGCAGAGCATGACGTTGCAATTTTTTGACTTGAGATCTGTAATCTTCAGAAAGCGGCGTCGCAGTCACTCTCAGTTCAAAACCGTACCTGCCAAGTTTCGTCGGCGAAAGCGTCAAAGAATCAGGAAGTTGTTTGGGGAAATATCCCAAATTAAGCGTGCCGTTCGTAACTTTTTTAAAAAACGACAACGCGCTTTGATTCGGCTGAGAGATTTTTTCCGTTCCGTACGGTCCATCGACTTTCAACGCGTAACTGATGTCAGGGGATCCTTGCAGCACATGATAGCGAAGATAGCGATAATAGTTCAGACTCTTGTTTTGCGCCAAAATTCCCTGAGCTGGATCGTTATCCTTTGCGCGTTGTTCGATCGAAACCTGTTTTTTTAGCGAATACGGAACATAATTGATATCGTTGATCTCAACATGCAGTTCGCAATTTTGATATTCTTCAGGATTTTTCAAAACGATTCGATACGTCTCATTTTTGTCTCTTTTTTCAAAATCCAGAGCAGAAACCACATTGCCGCGACTTGAAACAAGCGTATACGGAACGTCGAAAGATTTGTTTGAAACATCGACATGACTCAGGCCTGAAGAATCTTTCTCTGACACGTAAACTCCGTCGGCAAGCGCCCTTTCTTTTGCGGAAACGCTGAGGTTTTCAGTGTCTTTTTGCGTCAAGACCTTGTCTTGCCAATAAACGAGCGGAAACGCACATTCATTTTTATAACGCTGCGTTTGCGAATCAAGCTTTGAATTTCCGTTTGGATCGGTTATTCTTCGGGTCGTCTTGTCCAATACGAATCCGGCCGGAATCTTATCGGCATTAGGCTGATTGATTCTGACAAAGAGATAGCGAACGCCAAAGAAATCATTTAAGATCGTCCGGTCCGAAACTTGACCTAACGGAATATTTGATTCATATTGCGTATTTTGCATCAACGTCGAGAAATTCCCCAAATCTTTATTTTGTAATGAATAGTATGAATTCAGCGAATAAAGCTTATCGTTTAAAGCGTTATACATATGATAGTCAGAACCGAAGAAATAATTTTGGCTGAGCGTCGATACGCGGTAAAAGTCATTATTTTCATCAAGATCTTGTTCAAGGCCGGCATAGCGATTTTCGCTCAGGCGAACATAGGCACCGCTATCAAGCATTTCATTCGAATACCCCCCGTTAAACGGTGCTTCAAAATAGACCGCATTCAAGCAGACGTTTCCTAGAGATACAAAAAGCATCACCAAAGAACCTGACCTGA
>JBHADD010000009.1:0-4171 GCA_041854925.1 Ligilactobacillus sp.
AAGCTTCATATTGTTCATCTTCTGTAGGGAGCTCATTTGAATTCATATAAAGGAATTCGGAACGGAACAAACCAACGGCTTCAGCGCCGTTATCGTTGGCGCCCGAAACGTCGTCAGGCGTACCGATGTTTGCGCCAAGCAGAACTTCTTTGCCGTCTGCAGAAACAGACTTGGCATCCTTAAGACGCGCCCATTCTTCCTTTTGTGCGGCAAAATCAGCTGCCTTTTGTTTATAATCAGCAAGTTCAGCATCCGTTGGATCAACCAATGCAACACCATTGATGCCGTCGATGATAACCATTTCACCTTCCTGAATATCGGTTGTCGCAGATCCTGAACCGACCACGGCAGGAATTTCAAGCGTACGCGACATGATTGCCGAGTGAGAAGTGCGACCGCCAATATCAGTAATGAACCCTTTGACGTAGTTACGATCAAGCTGAGCCGTATCAGAAGGCGTCAAATCATGAGCAACGATTACGACTTCTTCTTGAATAAGCGCAGGATTAGGCAAAGTAACGCCAAGCAAATGACTCATAATGCGCTTTGTGACGTCACGAATGTCGCCTGCGCGTTCTTGCATGTAAGCATTGTCGGTCATAGCTTCGAACATTTCGATAAACATATCAGTTACGCTCTTCAAAGCCGCCTCAGCATTAACTTTGTCATTCTTGATCTTATCTTTGATCTGACCAAGCAACTCAGGATCGGCCAAAATTGTCAAATGAGCTTCAAAAACTTGTGCTTCTTCTTCACCTAGGTTTTCCGTTGCCTTTTGCTTGATAAGTTCAAGTTCGCTCTTAGATGCTTCAACCGCATCATCTAAACGCTTAATTTCAGCTTCAGGATCGTCAATGCTTGTTTCAGAAAATGATAAATCGGGTTGTACAAGCATATAAGCCTTAGCAGCTGCAATCCCATCGCTAGCTGCAATCCCTTTTAACATTTTCGTCATTATTCAGCAAGTCCTTCCTTAGCCATTGTATCAGCAATAGCAGCAATTGCTTCTGCTTCGTCTCCGCCTTCAGCAGAAATCGTGATGTCAGCATTTTGACCAACACCCAATGACATAACGCCCATGATTGACTTCAAGTTAACTGACTTGCCTTGGTATTCCAAAGTAATGTCAGAGTTGAACTTGCTTGCAGCTTGCACCAAAAGCGTAGCTGGACGTGCGTGAATACCTGTTTCTGCGATTACGTGAAAATCTTTCTTTTCCATTGTGGATCATGCTCCTTTGAAGTATAAAATGAAATTCGAGCCGTACGTCTTATGAAAACGGATGAAAAACAAAACATTTATCCATAATACCGTTTTCATTAATGTTAACAAAAACTACTAAGAACATACTGCCCCTGTAAGCTATATGATAACATGTTTTTAGAAGTTAGACAAGTTTCTGTTGGTATCATTACGATTAATTTATTTTCTTAACTAATGCTTAGAATTTATCACCCTTATCATAGTGATAAATTGCTCCCCCGCCCCGCTTGGCCTCGCCAACTACTTTTTTTCTGAAGTTCGATTCCATAAAAGCTTTTTGAAAATCCATAAATTCTTCCTTCGTTACTTCAAACGTTTCAATTTTGCCATCGTGCAAATCGCTCAAAAGCTTTTCATAATCTCTTGCCATGAAGATGCCTCCATCATATTGATTTCAACATATTATAACATATTCGAATCATTTTGCTTGCGATTTAAAATTACCATAGTATAATTGAAAATATGAAAGGTCAAAGTTGGTCAAAAAGTTATTTAAATCCATATGAAAGGTCGTGAAGCATTTGCTATGTCAAAATTGTCATAAGAACCCAGCAACAATTCACTTAACAACAAGCATCAACGGTCATCAAACAGCAATTGATCTTTGTTCTGAATGTTATGGCGAATTTCGCGAACACTCAAACAGATCGCAAAACCAACCTTTGCAAGATCCGTTTGGTTTCAACTCTCTTGACGATCTCTTTAAAGCAATGTCGCAAAGAAATCAGCCGTATCAAAATCAACGGCAATCTGCTCTTCAAAACGCACCAGGAGGAAACAGAGGAAACGGTGACTCCATTCTTGGCAAATTCGGCTTGGATTTGACCGAAGAAGCCAGAAACGGACGCATCGATCCCGTCATCGGACGCGACAAGGAAATTGCCCGCGTCATTGAAATTTTAAACAGACGCACTAAAAACAATCCCGTTCTGATCGGCGAAGCAGGCGTCGGCAAAACAGCGGTTGTTGAAGGGTTGGCTCAAAAAATCGTCGATGGCGACGTACCTCAAAAATTGCTCGACAAGCGCGTTATTCGCCTCGACGTCGTTTCACTTGTTCAGGGAACAGGATATCGCGGGCAATTCGAGGAACGGATGCAGCAACTGATGAGCGAACTCAAACGTGATCAAAATACGATCCTCTTTATCGATGAAATTCACGAAATCGTCGGTGCAGGCGACAATGAGGGCCGCATGGATGCGGGAAACGTTTTAAAGCCTGCCCTTGCTCGCGGTGAGCTTCAACTCGTCGGTGCAACGACACTGAACGAATACCGCGCAATCGAAAAAGACGCTGCTTTGGCCAGACGACTTCAGCCAGTGCGAGTTGACGAACCATCGACTGCTGAGACCATTGAAATTCTCAAGGGAATCAAACCAAAATACGAGGCATATCATCACGTAAAATACACTGAAGAAGCGATTAATGCCGCCGTCTTGTTATCATCACGCTATATTCAAGATCGTTTTTTGCCTGATAAGGCTATTGATTTGTTGGATGAAGCGGGCTCAAAAAAGAATTTGACGATTCATGCAGCTGATCCCAAAGTTCTTGAAGATAAGATTTCACATGCCGAAGCCAGCAAACAAGCGGCTCTTAAAGAAGAAGACTATGAAAAAGCCGCCTATTACAGAGATCAGGTCAACAAGTTCACGGAGATGAAGCAAAATTCCGTTTCTGACGAAAATGCTCCGGTCGTCTCTGATAAAGACATGGAAGCCATCGTTGAGGAAATGACTCAGATTCCCGTCGGAGAATTAAAAGAAAAAGAGCAAAATCAATTGCGTAATCTTGCAGATTCTTTGAAAAAACACGTTATCGGTCAAGATGAGGCAGTAACCAAAACGGCTCGTGCCATCAGAAGAAATCGCGTCGGTTTCAATAAGTCAAATCGTCCAATCGGAAGTTTCTTATTTGTCGGACCAACAGGGGTCGGCAAGACTGAAACTGCCAAGCAGTTGGCAGAGGAACTGTTCGGATCAAAAGATTCCATGATTCGTTTCGACATGAGTGAATACATGGAAAAATTCTCGGTTTCAAAACTTATCGGTTCTCCTCCGGGATACGTCGGATATGAAGAAGCCGGTCAATTGACCGAACAGGTACGGCGTCATCCGTACAGCTTGATTCTGTTGGATGAAATCGAAAAGGCTCATCCTGACGTCATGCATATGTTCCTGCAAATCCTTGATGATGGCCGTCTGACTGATTCCAAAGGTCAAACAGTCAGCTTCAAAGATACGATCATCATCATGACCAGCAATGCTGGAAGCGGAGATTCCGTTGTCAATGTCGGTTTCGGCGCCGAAGCAAACGGTTCAACCAACTCGATTTTGGATAAGCTGAGTCGATATTTCAAACCGGAATTCTTAAATCGATTCGATGATATCATCGAATTCAATGCCCTTTCCAAGGAAGATCTTGGCCAAATCGTTGACTTGATGCTTCAGGACGTAAATAAGATGTTGCAAGAAAAGCAAATGTCGTTATCGGTGACACGTCCCGTATGCGAAAAGCTAGTCGAATTGGGCTATGACAGAAAGATGGGAGCAAGACCATTGCGCAGAACGATTCAAGAGCAGATTGAAGACAAGGTTACGGATTTTTACCTTGATCATCCTGACGTCAAAAACTTTGCAGCCAAAATCGAAAACAATCAGATTGTCATAGCAGAAAGTACGGCTAAATCGTAGCATCTGCAAAATTTCTGATTTTAAAAAGAGTCTCAGTATTTTTTAATTATTGGGCTCTTTTTTATTTAGTATTTCACAAAAATAAAGTATAATAAAGGTATATGAGAGGACTGTATAATAATTTAGGAGGAATTTTCCATGCAATTAATCGACGTAACCAACAGCTATGCGCGAAAGATCCGTCGCGAATTGATGAATACGCCCGTTCACTTCAT
>JBHADD010000010.1:0-2962 GCA_041854925.1 Ligilactobacillus sp.
ATCCCACAAGAACAAGTTGAAAAGGCTATTTCTTTGGGTATTTCCAAGCTTAACATCAACACGGAATGCCAATTGGCATTTGCTGATGCTACACGCAAGTACATCGAAGCTGGCAAGGATCAAGAAGGCAAGGGTTACGACCCACGTAAGCTTCTTGCACCTGGCACACAAGCTATCACAGATACAGTTGAAGAAATCATCGGCTGGATGGGTACACCATCAATCGACTAATTCTTTAGTTGATATGAGGAAAAGGGTCGCCTTTGGGGCGGCTCTTTTTTTGTGGGGAAAATTAGTAAAATTTGGATATTGACAGCGTAAATTAAAAGAACCTCAAAGACTTGACTATAAACTGAATGAAAAAGTTTCATTGGAAAACGGCGCAAGCATGAAGGTTGAATCTTTTAAATTTTTGAATGATGCAGAATATGAACGCTGCATTTAAGAAGAATTTTCCGAATGAAACAGTTGAAGGAAAGCAGGGCGTTAAGGTCATTTTAGTCAAAGTAAAAGAGCAAGTCTAAATATTTGCTAGACTGGCGGTTGACAATTATAATGAAGGTGTAGTTGGAACCGATGTCACAAAAAAACGAGGTGTCTAGTATGAAATATCAAAAAACAAAAGAAGTTTTGAATCAATTGGTGGCCGATCTGAGTCAGATGTCAATGGTCATTCATCAGACGCACTGGTACATGCGCGGGACGAACTTTTTGAAGCTGCATCCTTTGATGGATGAGTTCATGGATGAAATCAACGCTCAGCTCGATGTGATTTCAGAGAGACTGATCACGCTTGACGGGGAACCGTTTTCGACCTTGGAAGAAATGGCCGATCATACTGGAATCAAAGATGAGAAGGGTACTTTTGGAAAAGGAACGCCGGAGCGCTTGGCGACGCTTGTCAAAGATTATCGCTATCTGGAAGATCTTTATCAAAAGGGCATTGAAGTTTCTGATGAGGAAAAAGACTACAGTACTCAAGACATTTTCATCGGATTCAAGACTGAGATTGAAAAGAAGATTTGGATGATTCAGGCCGAATTGAATGAAGCTCCTGGAATTGACGCATAGAGGTGAAACATCATGGAAGAAAAAATTTTCACCGAAGAAGAGCTTGAAAAATATGACGGGCAAAACGGCAAGCCCGCATACGTGGCAATTGACGGAGTCGTTTATGACGTGACTGACGTTTCGGCTTGGAAGGGCGGAGTGCATCACGGAAACAAGGCTGGCCAAAACTTCAGCGAGATCATCAAGAAATCGCCGCATGGCAAAAAGGTTTTGGATAAATTAGAAAAGGTCGGAAAACTGGCGGATTAAAAATTTTTCGAGCAAAGAATTTGTGCAAAAAAATAGCTCTGTGCCTCGGGCACAGAGCTATTCGGTTTTTGATGACATGATTTTTTGACTGACCAACCGGTAAATAACGGCTCTGACAGCCAGTTCTTCTGAAATTGAAACACATTCAAGCTTAGTTGCCGGCATTTTGATCGAAATCGAATCGTTTCCTGAAT
Organism: Ligilactobacillus sp.; assembly: GCA_041854925.1. Classification (GTDB taxonomy): domain Bacteria; phylum Bacillota; class Bacilli; order Lactobacillales; family Lactobacillaceae; genus Ligilactobacillus. The sequence goes on from JBHADD010000010.1 coordinate 1,515, forward strand.
AGAGCGCATGCAGCGTTTGATTGAACCGATCGGCAAAATTGTCATAGGCAATTTGAACGCTTTCTTCATCACAAATGACTCTTTCGATACAGTTTCGAATCGTTTCGAGCGGATAGGTCGTTTTCAAAAGGCTGATGACGATCAGTTCAGCAATGTGTTCAGCCCTGTAACGCTTTTTTTCCGGGCGAGACATCAGTCCTTTTTTGACGTAGCTGTTGATCATTGAAGAGGTCAAAGGCGTTTCTGAAAAACACGCAAGATAGCGATTGCCGAGGCTGACGAGCTGTTCCATATAAAGCTCGAAGTCCGGGAATTCCTCCCATTTGGGCAGATGATGGTCGTCAAGATCGGACAACCAAAGTTTGATGTCAAAGTTTTCCATCGTTTTAAAACCTCTCGTTTGGCATATGAGCCTAATGAAAATTATATCATATTCGGGATTTTGATGTCAGCCGAATTTAGGATTATTGCCTTGTGAAATGCAGTGAAGAAGGGAGGCTGCTCTTTTTTGGGGGAAGTGAAAATTGATCTGGAATGCAAATCTAGTTATAATTGATTTATAGTTTATGATCGTGTTAAACAATGATAAAAAGAAAGGGTGATGACGATGGACAGGAAGCAACAGGTCATTAATGAAGTATGGAGTGCCATCACGCATGGCGTGGGAGCTGCGCTTGGAATCTGGATGCTTGTTTTATTGATCTTGAAGGGGGCTGCGACGCATGATTTGAAGACGATCATGGCGTTTATCGTATACGGAACAAGCATGCTGCTTTTGTATTTATTTTCGACTTTGTTCCATTGTCTGTATTTTACGAAAGCAAAACGGGTCTTTCAAATATTTGATCACAGCGGAATTTACCTGATGATTGCGGGAACATATACGCCGTATTGTCTGCTTGCGATCAAGGGCAGCTTGGGGTATGCTTTGTTGTTTGCGGTCTGGGTGCTTGCGCTCACAGGCATCGGTTATCATATTTTGGCAAGAAACCGTAAGCAGGTCGTTGAAACGATCATTTACGTCGTCATGGGATGGATGTGCGTTTGCGGTTTCAGACCGATGTACCTGTCGCTTGGCAAAAACGGACTGCTGCTTTTGTTTTTTGGCGGGGTCGTTTACACGCTGGGGGCTTTGGTATATAGTATAAAGGGCGTTAAATATGCACATGTCTGGTGGCATATGCTGGTAATGATCGGCTCCGGATTGATGTTTTTGTCAATTTATTTTTACTTATGATTCACAAGGGTGAATAAATTTCAAAAGGTTGACGTAAAAGGTTTGTAAACGTTTGCTATTCTTTTATTTTAATGTTATTCTATATATGGATAAAGAGATAGGGAAGTGCCTTTTGAAAGGAGTGGTTTCTATGCCAACAGTTCAATTAACGCCCAACCAAAGTGTTGCCTTAGATAACTTTACCAATGAGTTTGAAGTAATTAACGCATTG
>JBHADD010000011.1:0-2661 GCA_041854925.1 Ligilactobacillus sp.
ACCCTGACAGAACTATATAAAACAAAATCAATTTAAACGGTTTAGAGTACATCCATTCAACATGATACGTGAACAAACGACTGTAGCCTTCACCTGAATTCAGCACTTGATCCGGCAAAACGTTCGGCAGCAGCAAAAAAACAACCATGACGTCTGCCGCCAAAACAAGCACGGTCTCGATGAACGTGACCGCATAAACCGAAGTCAGCGAACCGAGCACATAGCCGATTTTGCCCTTTTTCTGCAGCACGTGCATGATAAAGCCGCTGTTTGCGTCATCATACGTCATCTGACTGTTTCCGAGCGCTGCCATGAACGGAATCATTAACGAAAAAATGAGGCTCCAAAACGTGTCTGCCATGATCCATTTATAGTACGGACAAAAGGCTTCCGGACTGTTTTTGAATTCGCCGATTTGCATGCGAAGCAAGCCGACCGCAAAAACAACGTGCAATAAAACGACTGTCATTCCGAGCCAAAAACCTGAAAGGTACCTTCCAGAAAAGGAACGCTTTACAAAATACACGATTTTGCCCCCCTGTTTTTTAATCTTTTTGTAATATTGCTACGCAAGTCATTATACTATAATTAACTCAATTGTTGATTTGATTATTCATATTTGCATATTATTTTTTGGGGGGCAGATTTATGAATTATGGGAAAATATTTAAATTCCTTCGCAAAGAAAAGGGCTTGTCGCAAAAGCAGGTCGCAGCAGGCATCGTCTCGCAATCAACCTTGTCTCGCTTTGAAGAATCCGGAAACATCGATTTTTTGTCATTTATTCTTCTGTTGAAACGACTCGGAATGACCCCTTTGGAATTTATACAGTATTGTGATGATTTTGAAATAGGCGATTCTGATTATTGCCTTAAATAATTCTTAAATAATTCGATATATTTTCTTTAAATCCATTGTGTACAATTAAATTACAGCTTGAAGTAGAACACCAAAATTTGAATACACCCGCATCTGATCCTCCCCTTTCAGATGCGTCGGAAAGCTGATAATGCTGCGGACTTTCCCCAGTCTGCAGCTACAACACATACTCCTTTTTTCCTCCGTATTTCCCCATACGGAGGTTTTTTGTGTCTTCAGCGCAATTCTTCGTGCCTGACGCGGACTGCCAAAAACCAGAAGACGCTTTCGGGGTCGAGACGTTTCCTCAATCACTGATTGCCGAATGTTTCATTCAAAAATTCAAAAAAATTTAAATCGTAATCTTACTCCTCTTATTACGCTTAACATCGTAATACCGTTTTTGGCTAAATCGTAATAAGGTTGATATATCAACGTTTCTTGCTTGACAGTCATATTTTGGGCGGTTATGATTTTAATCGTAACAATTACTAACTAAAACTCAGATACGCTGTTAAGGAAAGGAATTATGCATGAATAAAAGAACTCATCTGCTCTCATTATGTCTTTTGACGATCTGTACGCTGCTTATTCTCGGGGGATGCGCGAACCAAAGCAAAAAAAGCAGCTCTGACAAACTGAAAGTGGTTTCGACTCTGGATTTTTACGGAGAAACTGCCAAGGCGGTCCTTGGCAAAAACGGAACCGTCACGTCACTTATCGACAACCCGAATATCGACCCGCACGACTTTGAAGCAACGACCAAAACGGCCAAGCAAACCGCAAATGCCGACGTCATCATCAGAAACGGCGCCGGCTATGACGACTGGATCAAAAAACTTTCAGACAAAAAGAGCGTTTCCGCTGCCGAATTGATGAACGTCAAAGAGGGGAAAAACGAACACCTCTGGTATGACCCTGAAACGATGTCAAGGCTTGCGGACGAACTCGTCAATGTTTTTTCAAAAAAAATGCCGTCAAGAAGAGCCGAATTCAGACAAAACGCCGCAGCCTACAAGAAAAAAGTCGCCAAGCTGAATGGCGAACTCAAAAAAATCAAAGCTAAAAAAACTGATAAACCAGTGGCCGTTTCGGAACCGGTTTTTGACTACTCGCTTGAAAAAATGGGTTACAAAGTCGCAAACGCTCACTTTGCCAAGGCAGTTGAAGAAGAAAGTGATCCGTCATATACGGACGTCAAAAATTTGCAAAATCAAATCAAACGGAACAAAATCGCCTTTTTCGTGTATAATGTTCAAAGCGACGGCACGACCGTCAAAAACATCGTAAATCTTTGCAGAAAACACGACATTCCGGTCGTCAAAGTAACGGAAACGTTGCCAAAGGAAAAAAACTATTTCAGTTGGCTGCAATCGGAATACCGTCAGATTGCAGAAATCGAAAAATAATCGGAAAGAAGAACGACTATGGATTCTATTTTGAAAGTGACCAGCCTGAATCTAAAAATCCCCGACCGAACGCTTTTTTCAAATCTGTCATTTGAAATTCCGCGCGGAAAATTAACCTGTATCACGGGTGAAAACGGCGTCGGAAAAACGACTTTGATCAAGCATCTCCTAGCGGATTTATCGCATGACTACGAGGAACACGCCAAGTTCATGGTTTCAAGAGATCAGGTTCAATACGTGCCGCAGCTTCGAAGCATTGATGACGAATATCCGCTTTGCATTCGCGATTTCGCGGCTTTCGGACTTAAAACCCGCAGCATTTTTTTGAACAAAAAAACCAAAGAAAAATTGGCCGCCATCCTCTCTGAAACAAATTTGACAAAAATTGCCGATC
>JBHADD010000012.1:0-2611 GCA_041854925.1 Ligilactobacillus sp.
CTTACTACCATCTCTTAACAAAATCACAATATTTCTCAATGACTCCGACAACGATGGTATCTCTAGTTTAAATACTCTTGAAAACATCTCAGTACCAATCTCGGTCGCCACTAAAAAAAGAAACATGACAACGTATGGCGGCATCAATTTATTGAAAACAGAAGAACAATCTTGCAAATAATTAATGAACGTCTCCAACAGATATGCTAGACCCACATACGCAAAAGTAACCACGATTTCTTTTCCTATTCTTCTCAAGATACCTTTTTTTTGATTCTTCCGACTTTTTTCCAATTCATATTCATACCTATGAATAGATCCGCTATCAACTTCTTTTTCACATTCGATATACTTCAGATATCTAACTGCTGATACAATGTTTGGAATTTCATTGAGAATATCATCAAAATTATCAAAATGTGACGTTTCTTCAACTATATAACGATTATCCGCATCTTTCCCGTTGCGCCAATCTTGCATTAATCTTTTCTCAAAATCAGCACGAAACGTCGGCATGTCGCCATTATTTTGAAATTCTCCCACATTATAGTGTTTGGATATATTGCATATGCTGATTTCACAAGCATAATTGTAACACAGATTAATTATCGCCTCCGCATACTGAAATGTAATTTTGTCACCACTAACATCATCATATTGTTCCTTCAATTCCCTAAGATATGATGATCGGTCATCCTTATCATTTATATAACATTTCAATCCCTTTATTCGTTCAATGGCACGCTTCCACAATAAATCATCAATATCCAACTCAACTGCACGATTTAAGATATCATGCAGCTTAAAACCCTTATATTCAGATACGTCTCTTGGATTTACATAAATATTGTCCAATGTTCCAAGCTTAAATATTGTTGATACCAACCAATATAAGCTCCTTAGAATTTCATGCATCTCTTTCAAAGCAGCCTCTTCGCCCATCGATTCTATCAGCGAACTTTCCTTTACAACATTATTGTCAACCTCTGCAAATAGTTCCTTTAAGTTTTCAACCGGTTCTTTATCGTTTAAATAAGCATACATCTCCGACAAATCAGAATAAATCAAACTTCTCTTTAACATTGCAAGCAGGTGCTTTTGAGTGCATTTAACAGGCAATGCTGAATAAATAAATTTCTTATCCGGTTGAATGGTATTAATCAAATATTGGGCAATACTCCGCACATCCCCATACTGAGATATGCGAATTCGTCCCTGTTCAAACAACTCAATCAAGCTTTCTTGATATTCCTCATTTGTCAATAAATTAAAAAATCCTCTTGAATCTATTAATTGATTGTACGTAAGAACAACTATGTTTCCATTAAGGACTACTTCATCATAGAGTGCTTTCTGACCTTCAATAATCTCCGCATCTGTTTTTCTAACCGAATCAAGTTCAAATAAATAGACCTGTTTTCCCATAATATCCCCCCTAAATATCCGTGACCTCGAATGTATATTACTCTAAATGTTTATTAAATTCAATGATTTTCCGCACACAAAAAAGGATCGGACTTCCATCCGATCCTTTCCTTGGCACGATCAACCGAAAACCACCCTTATTTCCGATTGATCATCTCGGACACACTTGATTGACAACAGCTAAAAAAATCAACCAACAACCATAAACAGCAACTCTCCGACAAAACAGACGCTGAACGCAAGCAAGACGGCAAATGCGAACTCAGGACACGAAATTCTGAATATTTCCATGAACACATCACTTTTCCTACCGCCTGACATCACCCCGCACCTCCATTCGTCAAAACAACCACTAAAATTTTTAGGAGCATAAACCATCCTCCGCTTTTACAAGGTGCTACTCATAAACACCAGGCCATCAAAGCTCGTCGGTTTCTTCAAGAAATGTCTTCTTGGACTGCAGCATCTGATTCCGGGTGAGCATCTGTACCTTGACTGCAAGTTTGACGACCAGGCCCTTAAAATTGCGGGCGTCGTCAACCAAATTTTCAACGAATGGACCAACGACCTGATTGATTCAAGATACCCGCTTGACGAAACGCACCTTTTCTATCTGTCAATTCAGCTCAAATCGATCATGAGGCAAATGCTTCCGCCGGTCGAAATCATCACGGTTTCAGACATCGTTTCCGAACTGTCCGACATGTCATTGTTTTTGATCAGAAAGTTTTCGCCAGATCTCATAACGATTACGCCCTACCTGTTAAATGCACAGTCTCCGGCAACGCTGCTGCATAAAGAAAACTGCATCATCATCACCAACAAAAAGTTCAAAAATATCCTCTGCTCGCTCGGCTTTGCCGAAAAAAACAAAATCGGCCCGATCACGATCGGAATCAATGACAACGACGTCAGAATGATCGGCGAATCCATCATGGAATTCGAGCAAAAGAAATTTGACGAACTGGTTGCCAAACACTAAAAAAATCCTTCGTGCATCTTGTGAAGTGCCCTATAATTGTTAGACAAAGTAGTCTAATGATTGTGGGGTATTTTTTATGGCCAAGTACAGTCCGGAACTGAAAGCGGAAATTATTAGTAAATATAATCAGGGAATGGCAACGAGTATCCAATTAGCTCGAGAATACAACCTCAATTCAAGGGTTGTTCGAAGCTGGATTCAAAC
>JBHADD010000013.1:0-2945 GCA_041854925.1 Ligilactobacillus sp.
GGGCAATTTATTATGAATGATACGGTTATTGAAAAACGCGAATCGCGTTCAAGCAAAAGCAAAGAGTGGAGAATGTCAAACGAAAACGGTCATTTCCTCGACGTAATCTTCAGCATCGATCTCGAAAACAGATTACGCTCGCACAGAAACTTCTCATTTGCGCGTTTTGAATCAGAACAGCTTAACAAACTCAGCAGCATCATCCCTTCATTGCAAGAAGACTACCGTCTGACGATTGACGAGGAAGCCGTCGGATTGGCCTTTCTGCCGATCGATTCAGAAGAGGCGCAGCCATTGATGAAATTGGTCTGATTATGTTTCTTTCCATGCACGGTTGCAGATCAAGATTCAGAAGTTTTTGTATGCTGAAAAATGCAGAGCTTCATTTCACAGCATCTGAAATAAAGCAGATTTTCCCTTGCGCTGCAGGGCAAAGTTCAAAAACAAAATGACATTAAAAAATGCAGGGCTTCGTTCCGCCACGTGACGGTTCAAAGCACTGCATTTTTAATTATTATTTGTCATCGTAACCGTTCGGATGCGTGGAATGCCATGCCCAAGCCGTTTCGATGATCTTGTGAATATCGTCAAATTGCGGTTTCCATCCCAAAACTTCGCGAGCCTTGTCGGAGCATGCGATCAACGAGTCCGGATCGCCGCCGCGGCGAGGTGCCATTTCGGCCGGGATCGGCTTGCCCGTAACGTCTCGTGCAGCTTCAACAATTTCAAGATTGGAAAATCCGGTTGAAGAACCAAGGTTGAAAGCATTTGATTCATTGCCCTTGCGCAAATAGTCAACGGCCAAAATATGCGCATCCGCCAAATCGAACGGATGAACGTAGTCGCGAACGTTCGTGCCATCAGGCGTATTATAGTCGTTGCCAAAAATTTGAAGCTTTTCGCGCTTTCCTTGGGCAACCTGCAAAACAATCGGGAGCAAGTGCGTTTCAGGATGGTGATCTTCACCGATTGATCCATCCGGCTTGGCACCGGCAACGTTGAAATAGCGCAAAGCAACGAATTTGACACCGTATGCCTGATCCGCCCAACGCATGATTTTTTCCATCATCAGCTTGCTTTCGCCGTATGGATTGATCGGATTTTGCGGATCGTCTTCTTTGATTGGCATCTTTTCGGGAATTCCGTACGTTGCAGCCGTTGATGAGAAGACAATGTAGTTGACGTTGAATTCATGCATGACTTCAAGCAGCTTGACCATTCCGGCAGTATTGTTGTCGAAATATTTCAACGGATCCTTCATTGATTCTGCAACCAATGAAAATGCAGCAAAATGAATCACCGCATCAATCTCTGGATTTTCAGAAAAGACTTTGCGCATGAACGGCTTGTCAGCCAAATCCCCTTGATAAAACTTTGCCTCCGGTCTAACGGCTGCCCTGTGCCCCGTTACCAGGCTGTCAACAACGACGACGTCCTTGCCTTGTTCGACCAGACGATCAACTGTGTGGGAACCGATGTAGCCGGCACCGCCTAATACTAAAACTGCCATATTCTTTCCTCCTGTTCAGGAATTAAAATTTCTCCTTTTATATTTTACTATAGATTGACGGGAATGTAACTAAAATTTACTGAAAAATAGCAATATTTCCTAAACGCTTTTCCCCGTCCCTTTCATTTTAACCTTTTCTTGCTTAAAACGCTACAGTATGCTTAAATTGAGTAAGTATGATTCAAGCGAAAAGAGGTGTTCCCATGGCAGAACTCATCTATAAAAAAATCATCGCCGAACTTAAGAAACGAATCTTCTCCGGCGAATTCAAGGAAATGCGTCTCCCCGACGAACGCACGCTGGCACTTGAATACGAAGTCAGCCGCAGTTCGATCAAACGCGCATTGACACGCATGGCAAGCGATGGCATCATCTTCAAGAAGCGAGGGTCAGGCACCTTCATCAATCCCCTGTATTTGAAAAACGAGTCAGTCTTCAACTATGAAGAAGGAAAGAATCTCGGCGTCACCGACAACTTCAAAATGAACGGTCAAAAACCCCAAATCAAAGTCCTGGAATTCGAAGTTGAAAAGCCGACTGAAGAACTTCAGCGCGACCTCTTCTTGAAACCCACAGATTTTGTTTATAAAATCGTCCGGCTGCGACTCTTCGAAAACGAGCCTTTCATGATCGAAACGGGATACATCCCCATCAAACTCGTTCCGGATCTCACGCCTAAAATTATTTCCGGCTCAATTTTCAACTATATGCAAAACGAACAAAACCTTTCCGTAACCAAATCGTTTCTCTCCGTTTTTGCCGAGCCGTCCACCCCCCGCGATCAGGATCTGCTTGGTCTGAAAAATACAGAGCCGGCCGGCATCATGGAAGGAATTTTCTTTCTTGACAACGGTACTCCGTTCGAATTCTCCAGCATGAGGTTCCACTACCGCTACTTGAAATTCAACACGTTCGTCAGCGTAGAAAATTAGATATTGTTTTAGCGACGCGTCCAAGTCCGAAACGGCAAGTGGCGGGTCGCTTTTTTGTTGTCTATAATGCAATGCTTTGGATAATGCGCGGACGGCAACGAAACGAGAAAGCTTCCGTGATAAGGATTCAAAAATTTTCAAAACGCATTAAAATGCAGAGCCGCTGTCATCAAACATCGTCTCAAAGTCTCCTGCTTTGGCGTAATCTCTGCCGTACGTCTGAATCGGCTCGTGCGGTCTCGAAAGTAGACAAAAACCGAGAAAAATATGTGATTTTTGTCTACCGGCTGGTCCAAATTCAGGGCGTGCGGGCTCGAAAGTAGAACAAAATTCACCAAAATTGAAAAAATGCTCTACCGCTGACTCCAAATTCGGCCCGCGCGGCTCAGAAAGTAGAACAAAATCTCCAAAATTTTGAAAAATGTTCTACCACTGACTCCAAATTCGGCCCGCGCTGCCCTGAGAGTAGAACAAAATCATCCAAAATTGAGAAAATGTTCTAC
>JBHADD010000014.1:0-3847 GCA_041854925.1 Ligilactobacillus sp.
ATCGGAAGTCCAACATAAAGATGCTTGCCAAGCGATTCTTTGGTAATCGTTTTGAAATCCTTCCATTCGATTTGGAGCAAGGGCAGTTTTCTGATGATATAAACTATGCATAAACCCACCGAAACTCCTTGTGCAAGCACGGTTGCAAAACCTGCACCGGCAATTCCCCAATGAAACACCAAAATAAACAACAGTTCCAAAATAACATTGATAATAGTTGCAAAAATCAAAAAATAAAGCGGAGTCTTGCTGTCTCCCAGTGCTCTGATAATATTTGAGAGCAGATTGTATGCCATCAATATGACCATGCTTGCAAAAATAACCGAGATAAACGTTTGGGCATCATTTTTTATTTCTGCCGGCGTTTGCATCAAGTCCAAGATCTTGCCGACGAAAGTCAAACTAAAAATCTTCAGCAGCACCGTGACGACGACAGTAATCACGATGCTCGTCACGAAACTTTGACGAACTTTTTGGTAATCGCCTGCTCCGAAATATTGTGCCGTCAAGATTGACAATCCTGCGGTAAGCCCTTGCGCAAAACCGATAATCAAAAACTGAATGCTTCCGGTCGAACCAACCACTGCCAATGCGTCAACTCCAAGCGTTTGTCCGACGATAATCGTATCAGACAAGCTGTAAAGCTGTTGAAAAAGATTGCCGATAAGCAACGGAACAGAAAACAACAAGATTAATTTGATCGGATTTCCTTTTGTTAGTGCTTTCATTTTTCTGTGAGGCAAATGCAACGTCTGCGCTGCAAAACAGACTTTCCTTTCCATGCTTCGCACCGTATCAATCGTGCGCTGTATTTAAATCCAAGGATCAGCTTGCCTCTTCCTCCTTTCATCTAAAAACGTTCTTTTCCATAGCGATCATCAAGATATGTCTGAACTTCTTCAATAAATGCTTGGGTTGACGGGGTCTGTTGGCTCTTAGCGTGTGAAACCAGGCAAATCGTCCGATAAAAATCTCCATCAAACGGATAACAAACAACCCGGCCCGAAAGTTTTTGCAACGCAAGCTCCGGCAAAATGCCAAATCCGAGTCCTGATTCGACCATTGCAATAATCGAAGCATCGTCGATACTGTACTGAATAGAGTTCAGCGAAACGTGAAAGGCGTCCAAAGCTTTTTTGGTATCCCTGTCATAGTCGATTTGCTGCAAAATGAACGTCTCGTCGCAAACATCGGAAGCAACGACGGTTTTTCCGTTTTCAGGAACGAACCCTTCGGGAGCAACACAATAAATCCTGTCTTTATAAAGCGGCAAGACCGAAAGCTTTTCTTGAATCGGCAAAGCCGAGAACCCGATTTCAAGGCTGCCAAGCCTGACAGATTCCGCGACTTCGTTAAAGGGACCTTGTCTGACCGAAATTTCAACTTCCGGATATTTTTGCTTGAATGCGTTGATCACGTCAGGAAGCCAATTGATGCAGACGCTGCTGAAAGCTCCGATTCTGATTGAGCCTTGATTCAGTCCTTTGATTCTCGCAGCTTCTTCATTGAGTTTAGCTTCGGAATTAAGTATTTCCTGAACGATCGGCAGCACCTTTTCTCCGTCAGGGGTCAACATTACGCCGGTTCTGTTACGGACAAACAATGCAAAGCCCAATTCTTCTTCCAGACCGGAAATTGAATGACTGATTGCCGATGGCGTAACGTTCAATATATTTGCCGCTGAAACAAACGTCTTTTGCTTGGCAACCTCGCTAAATACACGATACGCAAAATTAGCCATAGTTTACCCCCACCTTTACATTATTGTTTACTTGATAACATTATCACTTGTTGGCACAAATTTCAAGAGTTTAACTTAATACGAATCCACAATCTTCAAAAATATCATTCACCAAAAAAATCTTCGAGACAGCTTTTCCCGAAGATTTTTATCAAAATTTTTATTTGAAACGGTCAACAAATATCCAACCGTCATTTTCCCAATTTAATGGTTTTCCTTTTCAATTGCCGCATCGAGGCTGGCTTTTTGTGTTTCGATCAGATCGATGCGACTCTGGATAACTTCCGTATCCATCTTGATTTCACGAACCAGTCCCGGATTGTCAAGTTTTGGCTCAAAGAAACGCTTGAATTCTTCCAAACGTTTCTTTGTCTTGAAGATTCGGGAAATAACCGTAATATATGTCGGAAATTCCATATCTCCGCCGACCGTTTCTTCAAGCCAGCCCCATTCATCGCGAATCCAATTCCAGGCTGCTTCTTGACCTTTGTCATTGTCCAAAACGCCCTGGAACCATCCGCGAAGATCTTGCGGTTTGATCGTATCAGCATCTTCAAAATAAGAAACGATTTTCTCTGACAGTTTGATGTCAGGCGTCTTTGTCAACGCATATCTGATATCGGCCTTATACCCGCCGTCAGCAGTTTTGCGATATTCCTCAAGAAGCTTGTCGAACAGTTCATCAGAACTGAAGTTGATGACTTCGTTCATCAGAACGTACGGCCGAATTCCCGCTGAAACCTCAAGCAGACTATCCTTTGAAGCAACGAACAACTTATGGGTTTCTTCGATTGCGGCCTTATTTTTTGCGTACAATGCGGCACTTAATACGAACGGGCGAGACAATTCGTCTTCTGCCGTTTCGCCATCCTTTGGCAAGACGCCCAGACGCTTGAAGTTTTCCGAACTCAAAGTTTCGAAGTAGCGACGCAGTTCTTTTTCTTCTTTCGTATCAGCTTCAACGAACTTCTTAAAACCGTTCGCAACCGAATACAAGTACTGATTGACCATGCTCGATTTGCTGTTCGCAAAAAGCGGAAGCAGCGGCACGAGTTCATTATAGTCAATTTTTTGACCTTCTGCCAACAAATGCAGATCCTGCATCAGCTGAAGTTTGGAAATGTCATCTAGTTCTTCAGCATTCTCCAAAATATCCTTGAGCAATTCTGCATCATACTCAACGATAAAATGCGCATTGTTTTTCAGGTTCAAACGGAAAGGCTTGCCTTCTTTTTGCCTCATTTCCGCATAATCGCCCAAAACAAGCTCTTTATCCGCCATGAGCTTCGGAGCTTCTTCATAATTGCTGTTGAGCGGAATCTGCCATTTGCGCGAAACTTCTTTTCCTTTGCCGATGAAGAATTGCTTTTGCGTCAGGATGAGTTTTCCATCGTCAACCTTTGCCGAAACGACAGGATATCCAGGCTGTTCGAGCCATGAATTCATGATTGTGCCAACATCGATTCCGGAAGCTTCTCCGAGCGCTTTCCACAAATCTGCTCCGGCAGCATTAGAATACTTATGTCCCGCAAAATAATTTTTCAATCCCTTGCGCAAAGCATCATCACCAATCAAAGAGCGGACCATGACAAGCATCCTTGAGCCCTTAGCATAAACGATCGCACCGTCAAAAAGCGTATCGATTTCAGCAGGGTCGTTGACTTCGACATGGACTGACTGAACCCCGTCGGTTGCATCGCGCAAAAGCGCTGCGGCTGCTTCTGACGTTTGGAACATTTCCCAAATGTTCCAATCCGGTTCAAGCGCATCAACGGCAACGTACTCCATCATATTGGCGAAACTTTCATTCAACCATAAATCATCCCACCACTTCATCGTGACGAGATCTCCGAACCATTGATGAGCAAGCTCATGCGCAATAACGGTCGCAACAAGCTTTTTTTGATCTAAGGCTGTATGGTCGGGATCAACCATCAAATAGACTTCGCGATAAGTAACGAGTCCCCAGTTTTCCATCGCGCCTGCTGAAAAGTCAGGAAGTGCCAACTGCCAGGAATGAGGCAACGGATAAGGCGTTTGATAGTAATCTTCATAAAATTCGATTGATCGCTTGGCAATGTCCAAAGCAAAATCAAGTTCTTTCGG
>JBHADD010000015.1:0-3381 GCA_041854925.1 Ligilactobacillus sp.
AGGCGGTTTTTCGTTTTCTTTCAGATTGCGACAACCATATCCTGAAGCCGTTAAGGCAATTGAATCAAAGGAAGTCGCATAAAAAGCAATCATCGTGATTGAAATCAAAATCATCGTCAATTGTGGATGGGGGAGAGTTTCAACGATTGAAACGACTGTTGAATAGATGTCGTTTGTTTTATGATACTGAAGCAAAAAATCAACTTTTCCGGTCATTTGAAGCCCCATCGAATAGTTTCCCAAAATGATGAAGCTAACCAACGTTGATCCGCTGCCAAACAAATATCCGCCCAAAATCGTTTGCTTGATCGTACGTCCTCTTGAGATGCTGCCGATGAAGAACGGTGCTGCAACGCACCAAACCATCCAGTAAGCCCAGTAATAAACCGTCCATTTTTGCGGAAAGCTCGTTTTTCGCAACGGATCTTCAAAACATGACAGTTCTAAAAAGTTTTGCGTCATTTTTCCGAATGATTCAAAACCTGTTTCGATAATATATCTTGTTTGTCCTCCGAACAAAAGAACATATGCCAGCAATAAGAAAAACAAGATTACGCAGAAATTGGCGAGAATGCTGATTCCTTTTGATTTTTTTAAAACGGCATAAGTGTATATTATAAAGGTGATGACTAAAATAAACTCACTGATAATCGTGCATGAAACGTCTAGGCTGAAAATTTTGATGATAAATGTCGAGATTAGAGGAGTTGCCACGCTAAAGGTCGTCGCTGTCCCGGCAATCAGCGAAAAAACGGCTGTCAAATCAATCAACCTGCCGAACGGTCCGTCTGTTTTATTTTTCAGCAGCGGCCGACATGCTTCTGAGTATTTTTGATTCTGTCTTTTTCTGACGTGAAGCATGAAGCCAAACGAAACGGCCAAAACCAAATAAAAACTCCAAGGAATAAATCCCCAGTGAAACAACGGATAGACGCCGGCCCATTCCTGGATGCGACCCATTTCTTTGATGTGGGGGTCAGATGCATAAGCAAGCCACTCTGAAAAAGAGTAAAACAAAATATCAGCAGCAAGCCCACAGGTAAACATCATCGTGCCCCATGTCCAGAATTTGTACTTGGGTTGTTCGTTTTTTTGACCTAAAACAATTTTGCCGTAATCTGAAAATGCTATATAAAGCGAAACAATGAAAAAGAACAATCCGATGGCAAGATAGTACGTTCCGAAGTCATTGCACAAAAAGAATCGAATCTGTTGAATTATCTTGTTTGATTTTTCAGGAAATATAAGGAAGACAATGCAAAGAAAAACAATGGAAACGAAAGGAATCAGCGTGATTATCCAATCAATTTTATGAAATTCTTTTTTCATGAGTCCTTGCGCCTCTCTTTCAAAAGAGATTCATTGAGTGCCTCTAAATCTTTTATGCTGTCGATTTCGATAATGTCACTTGACGACATTTTAAAGATGCCGAGCTGGTAGTGGTCAGGATGACAGAACATGGCAACGTCATCCCAATAAGCCTGATGGTTATGCTTTTGAACAAATTCAAGTTCTAAGTCTTGTCTGAGTTGAAATGAATCTCGTTTTGTCCATCTTGAGATGCCATAAAGCTGAAATCCGCATTGACCGCCATTTCGACTGCACGAAACGACTTTTCCGTTTTTCGTTTGTTGAAGCCATTCATTCGTACCTTGCGTAATATAAACGCTGTTATACCCTGAACGTTCAAAAAAAGGTGTCAGGACTTGCTGATTTCTGATGATTTGATCTCCGTCGATAATCATTGTTTCATCAAGAAAATTCCTGGCAACATATAATGAAGAGATATTATTGCATTCTTGATAGTCCTCATTGAAAATCAAATCAATGTCGGCATTAGGATATTTATCAGGAAGATATGCGAAACAATCTTTTAAATATCCGGTGACGATATGAATCTCCGAGATGTTGTTTGCAAGAAGACCCTCGATGATTGATTCGATCATAACGACTCCTCCGACTTTAAGAAGAGGCTTGGGAACAGTCAGCGTCAGCGGACGTAATCGAGTCCCCAAGCCCGATGCCATGATGATGGCTCTTTTTATTTTGTTCATAAAAACTCCCCCAGTTCTTTTTCTGCCAATCGATAATATTCTTTGGCGTAGCGATACTGCCTCAAAGAGTATTCGCCAAAATCTATTCCCAGTTGATATTTGTATTCGCACCAATTGCTCCACAACAGGCCGCACGCTGAAACGTAGCAGTAGATCTTTAAGCGGATGTTTTCGGGGCATTTGTTTTTGAAATAAAGATCGATCAGTTTGTCGATTTCATTTTGATCATACATCGAATAGATGCAAAACATTGCAATATCGATATGCGGGTCCTGCATTCCCGAATACTCCCAGTCGATCATGAAGACATCGTTTCCTTTGAGCAAAAAGTTGTCAGGAATCGCATCGATGTGACACAGAGTCTTTTTTTCGATATTTAGTTCAATATACTTTCTTAATTTCATGACGTTTTTCTTGGTTGTTTCATAATCACTGTATGCTGATGCTTTATTCGGCCAAAGCGATTCATAAAATTCGATTTGATCAAACAAAGAAAAATCGTGATCAACACAAAGATTCGCCTCGTGTAATGATCTCAGTTTGTTCATGCACAGCGAAACTTCCGAAAAATTATGCGCATCGCATGGGTGAGATCCTTCAATAAAGCGTGTCAGTTTATATCCGTTTGAGCTGTCAATGTACAAAGGTTCATCGACAACTGTCATTCCTTTCAATGCTAAATAATTTCTGCATTCGTTGTTTCTGTTGATGAGATGACCGGTTCCTTCGCCGGGAATACGCATGATGTAGCGTGAGCCCTTTGCCGTAAAAATGAATGAACGATTAGTCATGCCTTTTTTTAACGTGTTGATGTCATGAATGTCTTCAGGAACGATTTTCAGCGTTTTACAGATGATATCAATGGCTTGATTATTAAGATGATCAGATTTTGAATCAGCCGTTCGCAATTGTTCGTAAGTATTGATTTCAATAACGTCGTTATCAGAAATTTCTTTTGCAAGGATGCATAGCTTGTTGTTGGATTCTAATGCTTTTTCCCAGAAACTTTGATCGTACGCAGAATCAGAACACAAAGCATCGATTTTTTCTCTAATCATTTTTGCATCTTGACTGGTCAGATAGCAAAGACCGATCATTCGATTTCCTTTTTTTGATTTCACCAATTCATATTTGCGGTTGATTCTGTAATAAGATTCATCGGTTTTGCAATCTGAAAGGTTATGCCCGTATAATGGTGTAAATTGATAAAAAAAAGAGAGCCAAGTGCTCGTCTCCCAGGTATAATTAAATCACCTAACAAAATAATACTAGGAGGACAAACAAATGGCTCAATTAAATATTACCTTAAATCAAGAGGAAATTCTAC
>JBHADD010000016.1:0-3068 GCA_041854925.1 Ligilactobacillus sp.
CGCATTCCTGACGTTTTTTCAAGAATCGTCAGACTTCCGGGCGAAGACAATGATTTCATTTTGCTTGAAGACATTATCAAAGAATACATCGGTCAGCTTTTCATCGGATTTTCAGTCGAAGAAACGGCCGTTTTCAGGGTGATTCGCGACATGGATCTTGACGTTGCCGAAAAAGACTCTTCAGATTTGCTGCGTGCCGTCCAGGATCAGCTTAAAGAACGTGAGCACGGGGGCGTGGTACGCCTTGAAATCGAAAATACAATCGGGGACGTTTTGAAAAAACGTCTGATCAAGACGCTGAAAGTTGCCAAAAACGCCATTTACCCGGTCAACGGCCCGGTCGACTTGACGTTCTTGAAAAAAATGCCGCGTCTCATTTCAGGACATGATGATTTAAAGTACCCTGCATTTAAAGAGCATCTTGATCCAAACCTTTCAATGAGCGAAAATATCTTCGATTCAATCAGAAAAAAAGACTATCTGATGCAACACCCTTATGATTCGTTTGATGCCGTGACGAACTTTATCCACCAGGCAGCTACGGATCCGAACGTTTTGGGCATCAAGATGACTCTTTACCGCGTTTCCGGCAACTCTCCGATTATCAAATATTTGGGGATGGCTGCCGAATCCGGCAAACAGGTTACCGTTCTCGTTGAAGTCAAGGCGCGGTTTGACGAAGAAAATAACGTCAGATGGGCAAAGCACCTTGAAGAAATGGGCTGTCACGTCATCTACGGGCTGGTAGGACTCAAAACACATTCTAAAATCGCTCTCGTCATCAGAAGAGATGATGACGGAATCAGGCGCTATCTTCATCTGGGAACCGGCAACTACAACGATGTTACCGCCAACTTCTACACGGACATGGGACTTTTGACGTGCAACAGAGACATGGGAATCGATGCTTCCAATCTTTTCAACATGCTTTCAGGTTTTTCTAAACCTCCTTACTTCCACCTGTTGCGCAATTCACCCAACAACATTCGCAAGTTTATCAATGAAAAAATTGATGATGAAATCGATGCTGCCAAGAATGGACGTCCTGCTTTCATCAAAATGAAAATGAACTCTTTATCAGATCCAAAAATTATTGAAAAACTTTATGAAGCCTCATCTTCTGGCGTCAAAATTCAACTGATCATCCGCGGCATCTGTTGTTTAAAAAATGATATTCCTGGTATTTCCGAAAACATTGAGGTTCATTCCATCGTTGGTCGTTTTCTTGAACACAGTCGCATCTATTATTTTTACAACAACGGAAATGAAGACATCTACCTTTCATCGGCAGACATGATGACGCGAAATCTTAATCGTCGTGTTGAGCTTCTCTTTCCGCTGATTCAGTCCGACACGAAAAAGCGCGCAATTGCAATCTACAACGAAATGTGGGAAGATAACATCAAGACTCGCATTCTTCATGGCGACACGTTCAGCCGGATCGATCGTCGCGGACTGATTCCGAACAACTCACAGGAAAGCTTCATTCAAGATGCAGAACAAAAAAATGCGAGACTAAAAAAAATGAAAAAGGAAGCCTTGAACGATCAGACTGCTTTTCAACCAATGACAAAACACGAAGCAGGCCTTCCTTTTGAAAGCGAGGAAGATGATTGATGGAAAATTACGTTGTGATTGACCTTGGTTCCAACTCAGTTCGTTTGCGAGTCACGAACATTGCCGATGACGGAACTCTCACCGTCACGCATCAACTAAAAGAGTACGTTCGGCTTTCGGAAAATATGGGTCAGGAAAAGACTTTAAAACAAGAACCGATCAAGCGGACACTGCAGGCCTTGAAATCTTTTAAAGATATCTATTCAAAATTGGAAAATCCAAACGTCAACGCCATCGCAACTGCTGCCGTTCGTCAGGCATCCAATCAGAAAGATTTCTTAGATCTTGTCAAAAAAAAGCTTGATATTGAATTTAACGTCATCACCGGCGAACGCGAGGCCTACCTTGACTTTTTAGGCGTTACCCAAACGCTTCCGGTCAAAGATTGCTTGATTATGGACACCGGCGGCGCAAGTACCGAGCTTATTTTGGCAAAAAACGGTCAGGTCCAAAACCTGATCAGCCTTCCGTTTGGTTCGGTCACTATTTCTGCCGCCCATCACCTTGACGACAAAATTTCAGCTCGCTATCTTTTTGATGCCATGACCAGTGTTGAAAAGGAACTGACCAACGTCGATTGGCTGACGGAAGCACATAAGATTCCGCTGATCTGTCTTGGCGGAAGTAACCGTACTTTAGCTAAAATTGCCAGAAGACGCGAATTTCAGGGTGCTAATCTTCCCGAACTGCACGGATACCGTCTTCCTTCAGACAAAGCATTTGAAATTGTCGGTGACTTGATCGATATGGACAAGAAACAGCGTGAAGGCGTTCCCGGTCTGGCAAAATCCAGAGCCGACGTCGTCGTTGGCGGATTAACACCGCTCGTTTTGATTCTGAGAACTTGTCATATCGACGAGATACTCTTTTCAAATCATGGCTTGCGAGAAGGAAGCCTGTTTGAATATTTGGAGAAGACAAAATGACAAAAGAATCTTAAAAGCATCTTGCAATTGATTCAAGAATGCAATGACTAGGAAAAAACGATGCCTCAAATTAAAAACCAGGATGATTTGCAATTGACTTCAAATCATCCTGGTTTTTTCTTATGCGTGACAATCGCTTGTTATAGTGGAAATAACCCAAAGCAAAACGTGTCGATAATCTTGGCTGAGATCTTGACCAGATTAGTTGGACAGCACTGCATTTGGCAAAAAGAGTCATTTTTCGCGTATCAAAATTAAAAAAATGCCAGACAAAGTCGTCTCAATTAGACCGCCTTTGTTCGGCATTTCATTTAATTCGAGAGGAAACTGGACTTTTTTCCGGACTCATTTTCATCTTTATTTTTTTGGAAAGCTCTCAGACAAAAAATGAATCTCTTCAGTCCAACTCAACAATGGCGTCGCCGTTTTCAATCGTCTTCAGCATTCTGTCCGGCATATCGCCAAATTTTTCGCGTTCATGCGTAACATGGAAACTACAGATATCCAAAGCACAAAGGAACAATA
>JBHADD010000017.1:0-6863 GCA_041854925.1 Ligilactobacillus sp.
ATTAAATAAACGATTCCGTTAGTTCAAAATTAGATAACTCCGTCATTCTCTCTGTAATCGATTTGTTTTAAAGAACAATCAATAATGTTTTTATTGTAGTCAACGATTACTTCCTTGCACTATTTTTCACTCATCTGTCATTTAATTGCTTTTAAAATAACTAGCTGCATCTTATATCTAAAGAACAAAAAAGACGGCCACCTTTTTAAGCCGTCTTTCTTTATTCTATTTAAGTTCAGGAGCATCCGTAACAAACATGCTTTGCGTGCTCTTTCCGCCATGCTTCTGCAAAACGCTCGTCTTCTTAGACTGCGAATCATTGAGGAGCTTCATACCGTCACGATACTTATAGCTGAAATCTGCTCGGTTAACCTTCTTAAAGTTCTCAGGCGTGTAGAAGCGAAGCAAATCACCCGTTATGATTTTATCCGACAAGGACAAAACTTCATCAGTTCTTTCAGTTTGCTTCTTAACTTCTTCTTTTTGCGTCTGGGTCAAATCATCCGTGACATCTTCACCTTTATTGTTATAAACCTTGCTTCCAATCTTGCTGAATCCAGGCGAAACGAAATCACCGTTTCTAAATGCAACGGTCTGATTACGATTTGGCGAAAGCAAATCATTACCAAGTTGAATAGTATCCTTGTTTTCGATTCCCAACAAATCAAGCAGCGTTGGCATGACGTCAATTTCACCGCCATACGTATGATTGATGCCGCCCTTAAGTCCGTTTAAATGAATCATGAACGGAACCTTTTGGAATTGCGCCAAATCATAGCTCGTCACCGTATCAAGGTTCAAAAGCTGTGAAATGGCCTTCTTATGGTTGTTTGAAATACCATAATGATCACCATAAACAACAATCATCGAATTATCATACAAACCTGATTCCTTAAGATAATCCACAAATTGACCAAAAGACTCATCAAGGTATTTGGCAGTCTGTACATATCCATCGACAGTATTGTCGCCTGTCTTTGTTTTTTCGATATGTTGGTTTTGCTTGTCAAGTTCATACGGATAGTGATTCGTCACCGTAATCACCTTAGCATAGAACGGCTGCGGAAGTTTTTCGATATACTTAATCGACTGCTCCAGGAAAATTTTGTCCTTCAGCCCATACCCAACGCTATAGTTGGTCTTGTTTTTATAATAATCTTCACTAAAGAAGTAATCATAACCCCAAGATTTATAAGTATTGTCGCGATTCCAAAAACTGCCGACGTCGCCGTGAAATGCAGCGGTCGAATATCCGCGCTGATCTAAGATGGCGGGCATTGCCTGGAAAGTGTTTGAAGTACCATAAGAGGTCATAACAGACCCTGACGGCAGTCCGAACAGCGAGTTCTCAAGCATTGTCTCAGCATCGGACGTTTTTCCTTGACCAACTTGATTGTAAAAGTTATCAAAAGACAAAGTATTTTGATCAGCATAAAACTTATTGATGTTAGGCGTTACTTCCTTACCATTGACTTTATAGTTGATCAAAAACTGCTGAAAACTTTCCAAATGGAAAATAAAGACGTTTTTGCCGGCAGCTTTGCCAAAATACTCTGGGTTTGCAGCACTTCTGTTACTCTTCAAAAATTTAAGAACGCCGTCCATGTCGCTGCTGCTTGCGCTTGCACGCGTAGCACTTTCTTTGTGCGTCTGATAAGCATTGTAGCCGGCATAAAAATTCATGCCCAAATATTTGACAATATAGTTATTATCAAAAGTACGCGTTAAAAGCTGCGGACGATCTTTATCGGCTAATCCCAAATTTCCGGCAAACAACACCACCGAAATAATCATAATCGCAATCGGATACCTCATCTTCATCGGTCTTTGATCGACTTTAATGACCTTTGTAGCCAAAAGCAGCGTCAAAACAATCACGTCTGCAAAAATCAGCAAATCGCTTGCATGCAAAATTTCGCCGATGCTGAGCGTCAAATTGTTTGAAACCGAACCCGATGATTTGATAATCCCCATTGATAGGAAATCTGAGAATTCACGGTAGTACAAAACATTAGAAAAAAGCCACAGCGACTCGATTAAATCGACGACCATCATTATCCAATATGACTTTTTTCCTCTAAAATACAGTGCAATACCGAACAACAGCAGCCCGAAAGGCACAGGGTTGACGATCAGCAGAAACTTCTGTATCGGTCCGGTAATTCCAAGACTGAATTTTGTGACATAAACAACGTATGTCTTAATCCAGAAAAGCAAAAATACCAATGCGAAGAAACCTGCACGCGTATCAAGTACATTACGGACTTTATTTAACGTTGAACGCATCAAATTGCCTCCAATTATCAAAATTGTAAAATTATTCTATGAAACAAATTATAGCGAATTTTCATAGAAAGTAAAATCAAATTTCTTGAAATTACATTAATTTAAAAATTATTTATGAATTAATCATTGAGCAAGTCATAAATTTCCATTGCAGCAAGGTCAATATCATCGAATTCAAATTTCTGCTTTGAAGCAATTTCTTCAAGCATATACGTTTTGGTAGAAGGATCAAATGTCACAAAACCGCGTTCCTCGCCATCTTTTTCAAAGCGACGTGAAGATACCTCGTTTCCTTCGTTGTTCGACATTGCATCCAAACGCTTGATGATTGCTACAAGTTGTGAATTTTCCATAGTAGACTCTCCTCGTTTTCAAATTATCAGCCATTCCTTTTGGCTTACCGATTATTATTTTAGCAAATTTAAGCCTAACATACACGCATTATCACAAGTTTTATGAAAAACTTTGCGAAAGCTAATTAAAACCGCCTTGAAGCTAAAGAACTTCAAGGCGGTATTTAATCTTGGGCTTTGATTTTAGTCGGTTTAACTGCCAAAGCACCGATTCCCGCAAAAATTACGAGGTAATAGGTAACCACACGCCACAAAAGCATCGCTAAAACCAACTTTCCGTGACTTGCAATAAATGTTGAAAACACCATCGAAAAACTAAGCTCTGCCCCTCCGACTCCGCCAGGAATCGGAAACAGCGAGATAATCATCACGATCAAAACGTGCATCGTCATCACAATCAAAACGTTGACGTGCGTTACGCCAAGGGAGAGCAAAATAAAATAGGGAATCAGGTAATAGAAGAAAAGCTGCACCAGCGTCAAAAGCGAAATCTTAATCAAAAGTCCCCAATCCGCACGAAGTCTCAGACTTTCTTCATAAAATGAATCAATCTTATCATCAACGCTTTTTTTGATTTTTTCCAAGCGTTCCGATTTTAAAAACAAACTCAGCGGTTTGATCAGCATGCCGACCATTTTCTTAGTAAAGTCATACCAATACATGATCATGATCAAGCCTGCAATAACTGCAAAATGAATTAAAAATCCAAATATTATCAGCATTGACAACACGTGCAGCTTATCAGCAATAAAGCGAAAACCAATCAGAATACAAACAATAAAATTAACGACGATCATTGATTGATAAACGACAAATTTCATCAAAAGCATCGAGGTCGCACGACCAGCATCAACGCCCGACTGCATCAACGCAAACAATTGTGCCGGCTGCCCGCCGGTTGAAAAAGGCGTAATTCCGTTAAACAACAACTCGATCATCGGAACTCTGATTGCATCCCGCATCGGATAACGGGAAAGATGCTGCTGTATCAAAATTTTAACGACAAGTGCTTCGAAAACAATCGATAGAGCCATCGACAAGACTGCAACCATTGCCCACGACCATTTTAAAGTTCGAAGATCATGAACAAGCTCTTCATAGGAAACACCCCTCAATGACGCATAGCAGATCAACGCACCGATTGTGAACATGACGCAGATCATAATTTTGTTTTTTCTTGTCATTTAGAACTTTTTCTAGCCTGGCACTCATAATACCTCTGCCAGATTGCTGCTAGCCTTTCTTCGGAATATTCTTTTGAAACGTCTTGCGCAAACCCTTTCAACTCAGCTATTCGTTTTGGCGAAGAAACAAGAACGGTCAGCTTTTCATCCATTTCGCTCAAATCTTTGCATGGCTCATATTTGCCTGCGATAATCGAATGATACAGAGAAAGATCTCGCAACATGACGGGCGTATTCGTGCTGCACGCCTCAAGAACGCTCATCGGAAAAAGCTCGTTAAACGAAGGCAACAAAAACAAATCGGCCATATTGTAATATTCGTTCATTCGGCTTCTGTCGACGATTCCGGGAAAACAAAGATTATCCGGCGGATTCTCAACGACTTTTTTCAATCTTTCGTAACCATCCGTTATCTTTCCAAAGGAAAAACCGCCGACCCAAATAAATTTTATTTCAGGATGACGCTTAGCCAGTTCAATAAAATCAAAAACGCCTTTTCTTTCCTGAAGCTGCCCGACTCCGACAACAACGAAATCTTTTTCGGAAATTTTCAGTTTTTTTCTCAAAAGCAGTTTCTCAGAAGTTTCCATTTCGTAAAATTCACTTGACGAAACAAAATTCGGAATATAAGTAATTTTATCTTCAGAAATTCCGTATGCGCTCAACTTAGGAATAAAACTGGGATTCACTACGACAATTGCATCCATTTTTTTATAAAATGCAATTACATAGTGATAAAAAATACTTCTGAAAGGTTGCGGAATTTTCAGACTGCCCTCAAGAGTCTCGGGCAAAAAATGCACATATCCGATTCTTGTGCCATGACCCGGTCGCATCGTCGAAAGATAAAAAAGCGGATCAATCGTATGGTAATGACTGATATCTGCTTTTCCAAATTTATTAATCGAAACTTTCATGCTGTCGGCATGATGCTCTTCAAGCAACCGAATCAGTTCAAGGTATGCGCTGCCAACTCCTTGTCCTTTGACCTTTGTCGCCGATGAGAACATGTGTATATCAAGCATATTTTAACCCCTTATCTTGCTTGTGCTTTATATTTTTCAGATTTAGAATACATTTCAAGACATTCAGCATAGTATTCAACAATCCTTTTTCCGAACAGGTCAGCTGAAATTTCACGCAATTTATTCAATCTCGGAGTTTCATTACTGTATTTTTCAGGATTTTTTAAATATTCGACTACCTTTTCAACGCATTCATTTTGATCTGCAAAAGTCATTCCGATATTTGAATCATCAAACAGGTCATCTGTATACGGACTATGCGTCGTGACGACTTTAAGTCCAGAGGCTACTGCTTCAATATACGTAAGACCTTGAGACTCAGAAACCGACGTTGAAACGAACAAGTCAGCAGCATGATAATAATCCGTTACCTTATCGTTAGGAATTTCTCCGGTAAAGATAACGTCTTTTAAGATACAAAGATCTTCTGCTTGGCGCTCAAGACTCGTCCTGGCAGGTCCTTCGCCAACAATCATCAATTTAGCACCAGGAATCCGTTTTTTTATCTCAGGAAAATCGTTCAGCAAGCGATCGATATCTTTTTCAAAAGCCAAACGACTCAACGTCAATATCAGCGGCGTGTCGGGTGAAATACTGTATTTTGCACGAATGCCCGTTCTGTTTCCCTTCTCAAATCTGGTCAAATCGACCCCAGTCGGAATTATACTGATCGGTTCCGAAACTCCATATCCGCGCAAGGTGTTTAAAACTCTTTCGCTGGGAGCAACGATACCGCTCATATTAGAACAAAAAGATTTCGTCATGACTTTCACGTGTGAAGGTTTCAAAATCTTTCCCTTCGCTACGTAATGAAGATAATCTTCATACATTGTATGGTATGTATGAAGACAAGGGATTTTTAAGTTCTTGGCAACGAATTTTCCGATCAGCCCCATTGAGAATTCGGTCTGTGTATGAATAATATCCAAATTTAATTCTTTTGCGACCTCATATGCCTGAAACAATCCGCGAACTGCAATTCTCCGATCGGTAAAAGAAACAAATGGAATGCTCGTAAACCGAAACGTGTTTCTTTCATAAATTTTTTTTTCGATTTTAGGATCGGTTGTCGTAAAAATATAAACAGTGTGCCCCATACGCTCAAGCTGATTTCGAAGCGTTGCAATCGATGTTCCAACACCGCTAACTTGCGGATAAAAGGTATCCGTAAATATCCCAATATTCACGTAAGTTCCTCCCTTGCTACTCTCAGTTAGTCATTTTTATTATATGTTTTTAAATTGGCAATTGCAATCATTCACCGCGTCAAGTCGTGAAATCAGTATAAAATCTTAAAAAACACTCCTGATTTCCAAACAAAAAAGACTGGGTAAAATCCCAGCCTTAAAAAATACTTTTACTTAGTAAATTCTTTCACCAAGGAAACGACCTCATCAACAGTTTCGCAATCAGAAACTGCTTTGTCTGCTAATTCTTTCATCTCGTTGGAATCAAGTTTCTTAATCAGACTGCGCGTCTTCAAAATTGAAGTTGCGCTCATTGAGAATTCGTCCAAGCCTAATCCAAGCAACAACGGAACAGCGATTTGATCCCCGGCCATTTCTCCGCACATGCCTGTCCATTTGCCTTCTTTATGAGAAGCATCAATAATGTTCTTGATCAAGCGCAAAATTGACGGGTTGTATGGTTGGTAGAGGTAGGAAACTCGTTCGTTACCGCGATCAGCTGCCATTGAATATTGAATCAAGTCATTCGTTCCGATACTGAAGAAATCAGCGTACTTAGCCAATTTGTCCGCAATCATTGCAGCTGCAGGAATTTCCATCATCATCCCAACTTGGATGTCATCAGAAACTTCCACTCCGGCAGCAACAAGACTTGCCTTTTCTTCCTCAAAAATCGCCTTGGCATCCTTGAATTCTTGTACGGTTGCAATCATTGGGAACATGATTGCCAGGCGTCCGTACTTGGATGCACGAAGCAATGCGCGAAGCTGAGTACGGAAAATATCTTGACGGTTAAGGCAAATACGGATAGCACGATAGCCCAAGAAC
>JBHADD010000018.1:0-8372 GCA_041854925.1 Ligilactobacillus sp.
TGACAAAAATGCCGCCGTTTCGTTCGTTCCGGCATTTGACCCGGCGCCGTAGTTCATGAAACTGCCCTGCTTGAGTCCTTTTTGAATCCACTTCATCGTGTTGACGGCAGTGCTTGACGTGAAATCAACCGCAGTCGGAACGCCGTTATGGCCATCAGCTTTGTTTGCCATGCACGCCCCTGCATTTGCCAAGAACTGTTCGAAGAACCAGCCGTAGATTTCGATGCTCATGCCCTTGATCTTATGATTTGACTTCTTATAGATTTCGTTTGCAACGCGCGTGACGTCAGAATATGACGGATCAAGCGGAGGCGGCATGATGCCGAGCTTTTTAAGTAGCGTCTTGTTATAGTAGAGCACGGGCTGCGAAGAGTTGAACGGCATCGAAAGCTGCTTGCCGTCCTTTGAGTAAAAGGCACGTGCCACTGATGAAATCTGACTGACGTCATAACCGTCCTCGTCAATGAACTTTTGAACCGGCGTCGTATGCTTGCTGTAGTACATCTGCGCGCTCGAGATATCCATTGCCTGGAAAACCGCCGGCGAAGCATCCGTTCCGTGAGTGTTCAAAATTTTTTGCACAGCTTCATTATAGTCGCCTTCAAATTCCGCTTCAACTTCATATTTGTCCTGATGCTTGTTGAATTCGTTTACCAAGCGCTTGAGTTCGACCTGCGCCGGACCGGTCATTTCATGCCAAAACACGATTTTCGTGCGCTCGGAAGCAGAAACGTTCACCGGATTTGCCGCAAACGCCATGATGGAAAATGCAGCGCCCAATGCCACTGCGATCCTTTTGATCTTCATTATTTGACCGCCCCTTCATTAATGCCTGATTTAAACGACTTTTGACCAATAAACAAGACAATCAGCGTCGGAATCACGACAATTGCCGCACTTGCCTGAATCATTCCCCAGTCATTGAACGTTTCCTGGGATTGCAACTGACGCAAACCGTCCTGCACCGGTCTGTATTTGTCAGAAAAAGTCGTCAGCATTGGCCAAAGATACTGATTCCAACTGCTCAAAAAACTGTATGAGGCAAGGGTCAGCAGACTGATCTTGGCATACGGCAACGTGACTTTCGTGTAAAATTTCCAATGGGAAAGTCCGCAAACGTCGGAAGCTTCCTTCAGTTCAGCAGGGATCTGCTTGAAATTTTGCCGCAGCATGAACGTGCCGAAAGCAGACGTCAAAAACGGCACGACCATTACGGAATAAGTGTTAAGCAGATTCAGCTGGCGCATCGTCGCAAAGTTCGGAATGACTTCTGCTTCAAACGGCAGCATCATCGTGGCAAGGAACAGGCCGAACAGGAAATTGCGGCCTCTGAATTTCAAAAAGACAAACGCATAGGCACTCATTGAGCAGAAAATCAATTGAAATGCAGTGGTTAAAACCGAAATCACCAGACTGTTCAGCAAA
Source organism: Ligilactobacillus sp. (assembly GCA_041854925.1). GTDB lineage: Bacteria > Bacillota > Bacilli > Lactobacillales > Lactobacillaceae > Ligilactobacillus. Next base: position 1,426 of record JBHADD010000018.1, read on the forward strand.
TAGCGGATAATTGCCGTGTTTTTCATGGCATTGACGTAGTTGTCAAGCGAAATATGAGTGCTGAACAAGCTGCCTGACGAAATGTCTGCCGTCGGCAAGAAACTCGTCCAAAGTCCCAGAACAAATGGCGTCAGGATAAAGACCGAAAGCAAGCATAAAACCACGTAGCGACTGATGCGCTCTTTTTTCGACATTACTTCTTCCATCAGTATGTCACCTTCTTTTCCAGGAATTTAAATTGAATCAGCGTAAAGACGGCGATGATGATTGCCAAAACAACCGATTCCGTGCTTGCAAGAGCATAGTTGCCGTTCAAGAACGCATCTTGATAAATGCGATAGACCAAAAGATTCGTAGTGTTGTTCGGTCCGCCGGCCGTCATCATGTCGATCAGTCCGAAACTTTTGAAAGCATCGATCAAAGTAATGATTGCCGCAAAAAACAGCGTTGGCGAAATCATCGGAATCGTAATCTTAAAGAACTGATAACGCTTGGAAACACCAGCAATTCGCGCTGCCTCATAAAGCGTCACCGGCACCGACTGCAATGCTCCGAACAAGATCAAAAACGTAAACCCGAGATTCATCCAAACGGTCGAAACAATGATGGCAAACATTGCCCAGCCAGGCTGAGTCAGCCAGTTGACCACCGGCAGATGGAGAAATTCGGCAATCTTGTTCACTAATCCGACCGAAGGATTGAAAATGAACAGCCAAAAAATGGCGGCAACGGAAACGGACACGCCCATCGTGGAAGAAAAGGCGGTTCTGAAAAAGCCGATGCCCTTCAGTTTGGAACTTGCGGTTTGTGCCAAAAGCAATCCCAAGACAATCGTCAGAATCGACACGAACAAAACGTAAATGAACGTGGCTTTCATGCTGTTAAGATAAGCACTTGACGTAAACAGATCAATATAATTCTGCAACCCGACGAATACGGTCGGCTTGCCCAAACTGTTCGTCAAAAAGAAGCTCATCCAAACCGTCTTGATCATCGGATAAAAAACAAAGACCGATAAAATCAAGAGGGAAGGTCCAAGAAAAAGCAGCGCATAATGCTTGTCATGTGCCTCGATATCGTACCCGATGCTGATTTTTGAAGCCTTATCGTGCAGCTGTTGCGACAAACTCTTCTTCTGATCGACTTGTTCCATTTGAAGAACCTCCCTTTGCGAATAATTTCCCTGTTTTGTCAAAGATGTAGAAAATCCCCTGCGGCTTGACGAGCATGCGCTGATTGATCATCCAGTCATGATTCATGTCGTCATCAACGGTCACTCTGATTTCGTCACCGCCGTCAAGTTCAAGCTCAACAATCGACATGTTGCCGAGATATTCAGCATTGACGACTCTGGCATTTGACCGGTCGGCTGCTTTTTCAACGGAAAATCCAGAAGGGCGAACGCCGACGATGTAATCTTCGCGATCCATGCCGTCTTCGCAGTCAAATTCCAAACTTTCATCAACGACCAGCTTATTCAAACGAGCGTCATACGTCGCTTCAAGCAGATTCATGCGCGGCGTGCCGAAAAATTCGGCAACGAACGTATTTGCCGGATGATTATAGATTTCAAGCGGAGTGCCGATTTGCTGAATCTTGCTGTCGTGCAAAACCATGATGCGATCGGCCATCGTCATGGCTTCGACTTGATCATGCGTTACGTAAATCATGGTCAGGCCAAGTTTTTGCTGCAGCATGCGAATTTCGGAACGCATCTTGCCGCGAAGCTGCGCATCAAGGTTTGACAACGGCTCGTCCATCAGGCAAATTTCTGCATCGCTCGCAATCGCGCGCGCAACGGCCACGCGTTGGCGCTGACCGCCTGAAAGGTCGCGTGGCTTGCGGTCGCCGTACTCGGTCAGATTGACCATGTCCAATGCTTCGTCAACGCGGCGCTTGATTTCTTCCGCATCCATTTTGTGTTCCTTGAGTCCGAAAGCAACGTTGTCTCGCACGCTTAAAAACGGGAACAACGCATAATTTTGGAAAACCATTGTCAGGTTGCGATCTTGCGGAGGCAAATTCGTAACGTCTTTGCCGTCAATTTCAATTTCGCCTTCAGAAATCGAAATCAATCCTGCAATCATTCTCAAAAGCGTACTCTTGCCGCATCCGGACGGACCAACGATCGCAAAGAATTCACCGGATTCGATTTCCGTCGTGATACCGTTCAAAGTCCAAGAGTTGCCATCGTAACTCTTGCCGATGTTTTTCAGTTCAATTGTCATTTAAAGCTCACCCCTATGTGTTTATGGGTAAATCTTATCTGATGAATGTAAGGGAATAATCAGTTTAACGTAACGGTCATGTAACAGTTAAGTTAACATTTTGTGAAAGCGCTGCATTTTTCATTACAAACTTCAGCTCAAGGCACAAAAAAACCGTGCCCAAAAAGCACGGTCAATTCATTTTCCTATTTTCTCTCAAATAAATTCAGCTTATCGATTCGTTCCACTGCCTCAACCAGTCTTTCGGGCGAAACGAGCAAGCCGATGCGAACGTACCCGTCGCCTGCCTCACCGAAGCCCTTGCCTGGCGCAACGGCCACATGTGCTTCGTTCAGCAGGACATCGGCGAACTGTTCACTGGTATATCCCTTCGGAACGGGCATCCAGGCGTAGAAGGTTCCTCCCGACTTAAACGCATGCCAGCCGATTTTTTCAGCTGCATTGACGAATGCGTCACGGCGGCTCTGGTAAAGAGCAACGAGCTTTGCAATTTCAGGGTCGCGCTCCGGAGACTCCAGGGCCACGATACCGGCATCCTGGACTGCCGGATAGACGCTGACGAAAAGGTGGTCCTGAATGAGGTTCAAAGCTTCAATAATCTCCTGATTGCCGGCAGCAAAGGCCAGGCGCCAACCGGCCATGTTAAACGTCTTTGAGAACGTGTAAAGTTCGATCCCGACGTCCTTTGCACCAGGAGTTTCAAGGAAACTCGGATTTTTATAGCCGTCAAAGCCGAGCGCACCGTATGCAAAGTCGCTGACGACGCCGACATTGTATTTTTTAGCAAAAGCAACCGTCTTCTCCCAAAACTCGCGCGTCGCAACGGCACCGGTCGGATTATTCGGATAGTTGAGATAGATGAACTTGGCTTTTTTGGCAACATCTTCCGGAATATCGTCATAATCCGGCAAGAAGTCGTTTTCAGCCTTCAACGGCACCGTTTCAAGCTTGACCTGACCGAGCGCAACGCCTGAAAGGTAGTCAGGATAGCCTGGATCGGGCAAAATAATCGTGTCGCCCGGATTCATCAAAGCCCACGGCAGTTCGACCAGCCCGATTTTGGAACCTCCGAGAACGCAGATTTCTTTTTCGCTGTCGAGTTCGACGCCGTATTTCTCCTGATAAAACGCTGCACAGGCTTTCTTGAAAGTCGGCTGGCCGCGAAACTGCGAGTACTTGTTGTTGATTGGTCTTTCCGCCGCTTCTTTCAAGCCTTCGATGATGTAGTCGAACGTCGGCTGGTCAGGATTGCCCTGGCCGAGATTGATGACGTCGTATCCTTCGGCAATTTTTTTGTTAACCTTGGCAACAAGTGCTGCAAAAAATTGCTTTGGCAATGTTTTCATTAAATCTGATTCTGGAAATTCCATTTGATGATCCTTCTTTCAAATACAGTAAAATTAGTCACGCTGCAATTTTTTGGCACAAATGTCGCCCACAGTCTGAACGATTTGAACCAAAACAATCAAAACAACGATCGTCGCATACATGACTGACGGTTGGTAGCGTTGGAACCCGTACTGATAGGCGATGTCGCCCAAGCCACCGGCACCGACCAGCCCTGCCATGGCAGTTGCGCCGACAAGTCCGATCGTCGTAATCGTCAGCCCGCGAACAAGACCTGAACGTGCTTCTCTCAAGACAACGTTGACAATGATTTTTCCGTTGGAAATGCCCATTGACTGATATGCTTCAATAATCCCGGAATCGACTTCAAGAATTGAAGATTCGACCAAACGCGCCAGGTACGGAACACAATAGAAGACAAGCGGCAAAATCACCCCGCGGATTCCGATCGTCGTGCCGGCAATGATTTTTGTAAGAGGCAAAATCAAAAACAGCAGGATAATGAAAGGCAACGAACGGAAAATATTCACCAGCCAGTTGACGACCGTATAAAGCGACTTATTCGGATGAAGTCCCTGATTGCTTGAGTTGACAAGCAAAACCCCAAGCGGGATGCCCAAAATTACTGAGATAACCAAAGTAATCGACGTCATCGTCAGCGTTTCTAAAAATCCGGTCCAAATCGTCGGACCCCATTCATTGATAAAAGACATTAGATCTCAACCCTTTCGTAATAAATATCTTGAGTCCTCAAATCTGCCATCGCATCGTCAAACTCTTTTTCGCTTTGAAAATCAAAATGAACCAGCAGACGTCCGTAGGCTTTCTTTTTGAGATAACCGATTCCGCCGCCGAGAATGTTGGGCGACACGCCGTATTTTGCCGAAAGATCGGCAATAATCGGTTCATTGGCCGTTTGACCGATAAACTTCAAGACAACAAGCTGTCCGTTTGTCGTATACGGTTTGAGAATTTCAAGCGGAACACCCATTGTGTCCGTGATGCCGATGAACTTCTTCGTAGCTTCCTTTTCCGGATTTGTAAAAACATCCAGTACATTGCCCTGTTCAATCAGCTTCCCCTTCGCCAAAACGGCCACGCGGTCACAGACGCGTTGGATGACGTCCAGTTCATGCGTAATCAAAAAGATCGTGATGTGCAGTTCCTGATTGATCTTAAGCAGCAGTTTTAAAATCGATTCCGTCGTTTCAGGATCAAGCGCGCTCGTTGCCTCATCGGACAATAAAATCTTCGGTTCATGCGCCAAAGCCCGCGCGATTGCGACGCGCTGACGCTGTCCGCCTGAAAGTTCCGCCGGATAGCGATCTTTTTGTTCCCACAAATCCACGATTCTGAGGTACTTTTCCGCCCGTTGTTCGGCAAGTTCTTTTTCAAGTCCTTCAAGCTTTAACGGCAGCGTCACGTTTTCAAGAACCGTCGCCGTTTTTAAAAGATTGTATCCTTGGAAAATCATTCCTATTCTTGACCGTTGCCGCTGCAGTTTCTTCTTGTCCGTCGGATCGATCTTTTCGCCGTCAACGATGACTTCTCCCGTCGTCGGAACTTCAAGTCCGTTGATCATGCGAATCAGCGTGCTTTTCCCGGCACCTGAATATCCGATGACGCCAAAGATTTCTCCTTCTTTGATGTTTAAGGAAACATTGTCCACAGCCTTGACTTCTCGTTCCTTATCCTTGTAAACTTTCGTGACGTTCTTGATTTCGATCATCCAAATCGCTCCTTACTGCTTACTTGCTTGATGAAAGCACTACCGAACCCTTGAATTCTTTCTTGATGAATTCAGCGGTTTGCTTTGAGTGATAATACTTGTCGATCTTTTTAACGACCGCATCGTTCTTGTGTCCTGCTTGAACGACAAAAACGTTCGGGTACGGGTTGTTCTTCAACGGTTCATGGAAAATGGCATCGTTATTGATTGAAAGTCCGGCACCCATTGCAAAGTTCGTATTGATTGCCGCAGCGGAAACTTCCCCAAGCTGTTTTGGAAGCTGCGAGGCTTCGAGTTCAATAATCTTCAAATGCTTAGGATTTGAAACGACGTCTTTTTTAGTTGCTGTTTGACCGACGCCCTTTTTAAGCTTGATGATGCCGGCTTTTTCGAACAGCTGCAGTCCGCGCGTTTCGTTACTTGCATCATTTGGAACGGCAATCGAATCGCCATTCTTCAAATCCTTCAAACTCTTGATCTTCTTAGAGTAGACGCCCATTGGATATGCCACCGTCTTGAATGCCTGATCGAACTTGTAGCCTTTGTTTTTAATCTGATCTTTCAAGAAAGGAATCGTCTGATAGCTGTTGGCATCAAGATCGCCTGAACTCAAGGCCGAATTCGGCGTATTGTAGTCCGTGAACGACTTTATCTTGATGTTTAAGCCGTCTTTTTTGGCTTGTTTTGCGACTTCTTCCATGATCTGTTGATGAGGTCCTGCAGTTACGCCAACCGTAATTTCCTTTTTGCTCAGTTCCTTTGAATCCTTTTTGCCGCAACCTGAAAGCACCGTACCGGCAAACAACAAAACGGCTGAAAAGCCTAAGATTGATTTAATTACGTTCTTTTTCATAAGACATCTTCTCCTCTTTCAATTAATACGGATAAACAAAAAGTACCCGTCCTCCAAAAAAGGACGGGTACCAAGACCGTGTTACCACCTTAATTCGCAACATCTTCTCAGATGCTGCCTCAAAAACTTCGACACACTGCGCACATGCGTAAAGTCTTGCGGTGGTAACGTCCGCAACCACGTTATCGGCTCACCTCGCTCACCGATACCATTCCAAGCCCATCTTCAGTCTGCTTCGTACTGCCTCTTCACACCAACCAGGGGCTCTCTTCAAGCGTCCGCAAACCTACTCTGCTCTTCATCATGTTTTCCGTTTGTTTTTATGTATGTTAGTTTAATACCGTTATCACCGATTGTCAATTATTTTTTAATTTTTTCATCAGATTTTCTGCAATCAACCCGATAATCAACAAAAGGCTGGGGAAAACCGTGCCCCCAACTAAAAGCCCTGACGATTCACAATCAATCGCAAATTTCATCCTAGCTTTTATGTATACAGGAATAAATTTGGACTTTGCCCGTAATCGGAGTCTGCTTTTTACGGGAAAATTTCAAAAATCACCGTTTTCCCCGTAAATCCGTCTTGGCGAACCAGTTTATCAAATAATGCGCAGCACTGCATTTGGCAAAAAGAACTTCATGCATCAAAATTAAGCAAATGCCGGACAAAACCAGTCGAAAGGCGACTGTACTATGTCCTGTCAAGTATACAGTTCAAATATAAAATTTTAACTAACAAGACACGGCTTGATTGCGGAACTGTTCTGCGGTCAGGCCGTTTTTGGACGCA
>JBHADD010000019.1:0-2597 GCA_041854925.1 Ligilactobacillus sp.
GCAACTGAAGAATACGGCAAACATTTGTGTCTGAAGTTTTTCGGAAAAGCCAAGCAACGCTTGGAAAGCAAGAAAGCAGATGGTATTCGCTGATTTGTTGTTGAGATTAAAAGGCCCGCAATTTGTGGGCCTTTATTATTTTGTTAAGGTGGTTAATTTTTATGGCAGTCGAATCAAAAAAAGCAGATGATTTTTGTTTGTGTCCAAAGTTTGAAAAGACATTTGGAATCTTAGGCAAGAAGTGGAATGGTTTAATTTTGGAAGTTTTGCTTGCTGAAGGTGACCAACGTTTTACCGATTTGGCTCAAAAAATTCCGCAGTGCAGCGATCGCGTCTTGGTTGAACGACTGAAGGAACTCGAAAAAGCAGGCTTAGTTGAAAAAGTCTATATGCGAGATTGTACCAGAGGATTTTATCGCTTGACTCGTTGCGGTGAGGACTTAAAAAGGATTATGAAGGAGATACACTCATGGTCTGAAAAGTGGATTTTGGAAACGGACGAGAATTAAGGCCTTGACTGAATTGAAAAACAAGATTAAACTTGAAAGTATGAAGAATGAAAGACGTTGACGGAAACTAGTAGGTCAAAATTTAAAGAAGAGAAGGGCTCGTAGCTGGGAAGGCCCGTTTGAACGATGACCGAATTTCACTTCCCGAGTTGGCATTGAGAGATGCACCGTTTCATGGACGTTACCCATGAAAAGCGTCATGTGCAAGCACATGAAACAAGGGTGGTACCGCGAAGCCTCGTCCCTTTTTAGGGACGAGGCTTTTTCAATGTTTTGAAAAAGCTTTTGAAAGGAATGGAACAATGAATCTGAAAGATAAACTGGAAGAGCTCAAAGAAAAGGGCTTGGAAGAAATCAAAAATGCAGATGATTCCAAAAAGATCAACGAAATTCGCGTTAATCTTTTAGGCAAAAAAGGACCTATTACTGAAGTGCTCCGCGGGATGCGCGATTTGTCTGCTAAAGAACGCCCAAAGGTCGGCAGTTTTGCCAATGCGATCAAAGAAGAACTTGCAACGGCAATTGCCGAAAAATGCGAAGAAATTGAAGTTGAGCGCACGGCAAAACAGCTTGAAAAAGAAAAAATCGACGTTACGATGCCAGGTTTTTCCGTTGAAGAAGGCCAGCCTCACGTTTTGATGCAAGTCATCGATGAAATTGAAAAGCTGTTCATCGGAATGGGCTTTCAAATTGTTGACGGCCCTGAAGTTGAAGAAGACCATTACAATTTTGAAATGCTGAACCTTCCGCCGGATCACCCGGCTCGCGATATGCAGGATACGTTTTATATCAATGATCGTTTGCTCATGAGAACGCAGACGTCTCCTGTTCAGGCACGAACGATGGAAGTGCATGATTTTTCAAAAGGCCCGCTCAAGATGATTTCTCCGGGCAAGGTTTACCGCCGCGATACTGACGATGCTACTCATTCTCATCAGTTCCATCAGGTTGAAGGACTTGTGATCGACAAAAACATCACGATGGGTGATTTGAAAGGAACTTTGGAACTTGTGGCCAAGACGATTTTTGGCGAGAATCGCGAAATCAGACTTCGCCCGAGCTACTTCCCATTCACAGAGCCTTCCGTTGAGGTCGACGTGTCATGCTTCAAGTGCGGTGGCAAAGGCTGCTCCGTTTGCAAGCAATCCGGTTGGATTGAAGTTCTCGGTGCCGGCATGGTTCATCCGAATGTTTTGAAAATGGCCGGAGTGGATCCGGAAATTTATGGTGGATTTGCATTTGGTCTTGGACCGGACCGCTTCGCAATGCTTAAGTACGGTGTTGATGATATTCGCGAATTTTACCTTAACGATGTCCGCTTCTTAAGTCAATTTTCACAGAAAGGTTAGTCACAAATGAAAGTTTCAACAAAATGGTTAAATGATTACGTCAAAGTTGACGATCTCGATCCGTTGGCTTTGTCAGAAAAAATTGAACGGACGGCAGTCGAAGTCGATGACACTTACAAAATGCAGGACGGACTGAAAAAAATCGTTGTCGGGCACGTGCTTGAAACAAAGGACCACCCGGATTCTGATCACTTGCATATCTGCAAAGTGGATATTGGTGAAGAAGAACCTTCGCAAATCGTTTGCGGTGCTCCGAACGTTGCCGTTGGCCAAAAAGTTATCGTTGCTTTGCCAAATTCACGGATAGCAGACAACGTAAAGATTAAAAAGTCAAAGATGCGCGGCGTTGTTTCTGAAGGCATGATTTGCGCCTTGCAGGAAATCGGCTTTTCAGAAAGCGTTGCTCCAAAAGCATATGCTGAAGGCATTTACGTTTTGCCGGAAGATGCCAAGCCGGGAGATCCGGTTTACCCGTATCTTGGTATGGATGAAGACATTATTGACGTTGACATTACGCCTAATCGCGGCGACATGCTCAGCATGCGCGGGGTTGCTTACGAAGTCGGAGCGATTTACGACAGAGAAGTAACTTTGAGTCATCCTGAAATCAAGGAAGCATCGGATGAAAAAATTGAAGACTATGTTTCAATTGAAGCTCCGGAAGAGCTGGTTGCACCATATTTGATGAGAATCATCAAGGACGTCGAAATCAAAGACAGTCCGCTTTGGCTTCAAAAAC
>JBHADD010000020.1:0-7345 GCA_041854925.1 Ligilactobacillus sp.
CATTGACGACCTGAAATATGGTCCTGATTCCAAATGGAACCTTTTAGACATCTATCTGCCAAAAGAACACGGAAAAAAAGTCCCAATCATCTTCTATTTTCATGGTGGAAGCTGGATTTCCGGAATTAAAGAAAATGCGCAGTTTTACGGGATGAGTCTTGCCAAACACGGATTTGCATTCATCAACATCAGTTACCGACTCCCACCTGATGTCGTTTTCCCAGGCAGCCTCGATGACGTCAACCAAGCAATTCATTGGACATGCGACCATGCTAAGAAGTACGATCTGGATCCCAAGAATGCATTTCTCATCGGAGACAGCGCCGGAGGACAGATGGTCAGTCAGTACCTGACGATTTTGACAAATGACGTTTTCAGAGAAAAGTTCGGTTACAGCAAGCCGCAAATGACGGTCAAGGCCGCTGCGTTGAATTGCGCCCCTGCATTTTTAGACACGCCAGGGATGCTTTACGATTCAAGCAAAGCCTATTTTACGGAAGACATCTTGAAAAATCATCTCGATATGCTTCAGACCGAAAGTTACATCACGCCTGCTTGGCCACCGATTTTTCTAATGACTTCCAATGAAGATTTCATCCGCGACTGCAGTCTCGCATTCGCCGGATATCTTAAGGCCAAAAAGATTCTCTATGAATTCCATGATTATGGTACGAAAGAAGCTCCTCAAAAGCATTGCTTCCATTGCGACATACGCAATCCCGTCGGTGAACGGTGCAATCTTGACGAGCTTTCCTTCTTCAGAAAATATCTTGACTAGCTTAAAAAGAGGCTGAAAAAAACGTGTCTCAAATTAAAAAGCCCGGATGCTTTGCAATTAACAGTGTACTGTACTATGTCCTGTCAAGTATACAGTTCAAATATAAAATTTTAACTAACAAGACACGGCTTGATTGCGGAACTGTCCTGCGGTCAGGCCGTTTTTTGACGTATAGGCACGTTTCCTGTTGACATAGTCTATTGCGCCCTGAACTAATGTTTCAAGCAGCGTTCCATAGGTGAATTATCCCATGGATGCCCGGGATGAGACATACTTTGAACACATTTGTTCTCCGTCAGATAATTATTGATCCGTTGAACAGAATGCCGCTCCGCGGTCCGTGTGAACCAGCGGATGAGCGTCCGGCTCGTCTTCAAACTCCCGCTTGAAAGTGTCGATTACAGCCGACGATGTCTCTGTTTCCGAAATGTTGTAACTTAATGCATAACGTCCGTATAAGTCCAGAACAACATGTATTACAAATAAAAAACGGTCGTGGCAAAAACACGACCGTTCGTCATTTTTAGTTCAAGCTCTTTAAAAATTCTGTTTCGTGACGGAATGCGACCGTCTTCATGTTGAGCAGATCAGTTGCCGTAATGTTGTGAGAAACGGCATTGCCGCCGTATGTCCCGGTACCAAGCGTCAACGATGGCGTCAAGTTGTTGTAAAGACCGCCGACGCCGCCGAGTGCTGACGGCGTGTTGACCAGGATGCGGCAAGCCGTCATTTCGATAGCAAATTTAACGATCAGGTTATGATCTTCGGAATGAATGGCAGCAGTATGGCCGCGTCCGCCGTAATCAAGCAATTGCTGACAGATGAAGAATGCTTCCTTGGCATCCTTTGCCTTGTACATGCTCAAAACAGGTGACAGCTTTTCAGCTGAAAGCGGGTATTCTCTGCCGACGCCGTCAAGTTCTGCAACTATGATGCGCGTGTCAGCCGGAACTTCAAGGCTGCACAACGTTGCGATTTCCTTGGCGCTCTTGCCGGCCAACATACCGCGAACAGTGCCGCGCTTTTCATCGATAAATGCCTTGCTGAATTCAGGCACTTGTTCATCATTCAAGAAGTATGCCCCATGACCCTTGAGCAATTTCTTGACCTCGTCATAAATTGACGCATCAACGACAATCGAGTTTTCGGAAGCACAAATCATGCCGTTGTCAAAGGTCTTTGACGTCACGATGTCATCGATTGCCTTTGTAACGTTTGCACTTTCGGCAACATAAGCCGGACCGTTGCCGGGGCCGACGCCCAAAGCAGGCTTGCCGGAAGAATATGCGGCACTGACCATGCTTGGACCGCCCGTTGCGAGAATCAAGCTGACGTTTGGGTTATGCATCAAAGCCGTCGTTGCTTCAAGACTAGGTTCTTCAATCCATAAAACGCTGTCTTTTGGCGCACCTGCAGCCTCAGCAGCAGCTTCAACCAGCTTGCCTGCCATTACGCAGCTCTTTTGAGCCTGCGGATGGAACCCAAAGACAATCGTATTGCGTGTCTTAAGAGCAATCATAGATTTGAAAATAACGGTTGAAGTCGGGTTCGTCACCGGCGTCACGCCGGCAATGACGCCCATTGGTTCAGCGATTGAAACAAGACCTTTGTCTTCGTCTTCGCTGACGACGCCGACTGTCTTTACATCCTTTAAGCTTTCCCAAATGCATTCGCTGGCAAAAATATTCTTCGTAACCTTGTCAGCCACGACGCCACGACGCGTTTCTTGAACGGCAGCTTGTGCAAGTTCTTGAGCGTGTTCTTTACCGGCCTTTGCGATTGCCTCACAAATTTTGTCAACTTGTTCCTGAGTAAACGTTGATAAAATTGCTTGAGCATGTTGTGAACGCTTGATTAATCCATTTACCATCTCTGCAGCTTGTGTATTTTCTTCAGCCATAAACAAATCCATCTCTTTCTATCCACAAATTGATCTTTATAATTGAATACAACTCTAGTATAATATTTTTACTCTGCATAATAAATGCTTTTTATTAAAAAAATATTAAAGCAAGCGTTTTCTTTGGCATTTTATCGCCATAAAGCATCAAAATATTTGATACATCAATTTTTTTCAATTCATTAATTTGGCCAACAATAAAAAAATCCCATGCCAGCCCCAAGCTAACAAGGAATTTAGTGCAAATATTGAAATTTTCTGATTCGTGCCCTCTTTTTTTGAACGTGTAATGCAAATACGATTCCGAAAATAAAGGCCACCGTAAAATCAACTTTGAATATGCTAAAAATCATTTTCCCTAAAAGTTCGTCATAATATCCTGATCGATCTCTTGCGCTGATGACGCCGATCACATCGCCCTTAAGGCTGTATAACGGCTGATACAGCGTAAAAACATGCTGGCCATCGTCGATGCTCGTTCTCCTGACAAACTTTCCTTCAAGAATTTTTTTCTTATCGTTTGCGTTGAGTTCCTCAAACAGCGTTTTATTATACGTTTCTTTTTGCCCGCATATTCCCAGTGACAAACCATTGCCCTCGCTTTGCATCATGTAAACCTTGTTCTTATCGATCGAAATGATCGTCTTACCGTCCTTGACGTTATAATCGATGCTTTTAACCTTGATATTCCAGGCGTAATTTTCAAGTCGATCCCATTCGTTTTCAATAATTGCAACTCGATTAAAAGCAATCATCAAAAGATGCAATAAAGTTATGACGATGATTGTCAGTCCTATCAAATGAAAGCGTATTCCTTTTACATTTCCGTACATATTTATAACTCCATACCACTTAATTAGCCAAATAAAAGTACCTTTATTCAACCCCTATCCTATATCGGTTTTATATTAATTATTTTTAACCTTGTCGCAAAAAATAATTCACTTTTCGTTCCAAAATATCCAAAACAAAACAGGGATATTATACAAAATTAGTAATATATTTGTTAATAATTCTATGCATTAAATATATCACAAAACTATTTTTTTCGGTACAGTTTCTTTAAATCAAAATAGTTTTATCTATTTTTAACCATTTTTACCTTTTTAATCGAACGTTTTTCCTATTTACCTGGAAATTCAGAATTTATTTTGGTATTTCAAAATAAATTTGCCGTTCAATCTTCAAAAAGTAAAAAAATAGAAGAGATCCCGAGAAGCGATAATCTTCCCAATCTCTTCTATTTTTTTACTTTTTTAAACAACAAAATCATTATAAACAAGTTGTCTCTTTCTTCTGTTCGGCACTCTCCGCCCATCTTGTCCATCATCTTTTTGATGTTGGACAGACCGATCTTCGTGCTCTCTTCTTTTTCTGTATGTTCCTTAACGACGTTTTCCAATACGATGCCACAATCGTCTTCCACATACAAAGAACGAATTATGATCGGAAATTCAGGATCGGCATATTTGACGATGTTTGAAGTAACGTTATCGATGATTCTTGAAATATAGGCATCATGAACATTGATTTCCGTATCTTTGAATAAAAACATCGGTTTGATCTGATACCCTTGCTGCTCTAAATAGCCGCACATCTCAGACAACGGATCGAAGAAAATCTGCTCCAGCGTCCCGCGCTTTTCAAGCTGAATCTCCTGATCAACGTTGATCAAAGAATAATTGAACAATCTGTCGGACATGACCTTGAGCTGTTTGGTCTTTTGGTCGATTTTTTCGAGATAGCCTTGAAACTGGTCTTCATCCCTGCATTTTCCAGAGCGAAGAATCTCTGAATAAAGCATGATCGACGTCAAAGGAGTTCTGATATCGTGTGACATCTCCGTAACCATCTTCGAATTCGCCTTCATGACTTCATTTTTGACTTCAAACTGTTTCTTCAGCGATTTTCGCATGTCGTCCAACCCCACAGCCAGTTCATAAAGTTCATCTTTGCCTTTTGTTCGGATCTCGTAGTCAAGGTTTCCCGCTTCCAAAATTTTGATGTCATTGCTGAGCTGACGAATATACTTCATCCGACGCCTGATTCCGATCATGACGATGCTGAAAAAGACGATGAACGTCAAAATAATCGAAAAGATTTCGGCATAATAATACAATTTGTAAGAATAAACGCCCTGAATATACACGGAGGCCTTGCCATCGGCAAATTTCAGCTTATAAGGCTTGGCTGACCAATTATCCTGGTCTTCAAGCGCAGATGCGCTGACACCGCTGCAATTGTACACGATACGGTTCTTCTTGTAGATTGCGATCAACAGCACTCTTTTTTTAAGCACCCATTTGTCAAGTTTCTTTTTGTCGGTCGACTTCAAATCGTTTTTTTCAATATAATTCTGGAACTGCCGCGCATAGCGATTCGCTTCACGCTCCTCGTAATCGATGCTGTCATAATATTCGTCAACAAGGTTGCCGGTTACTCTGTCAACGACAATTAAAAAAGCAAACGAAACTGCAAATGAAAGAATCAACAGTTTAAGCAGTTCCATATAGATCGTCGTTTTTTTGTTTTTGCTGTTTTCCAGCTGCTTTCTAATCCACTGTCGTATCTTCAAAACGATACCCCTTTCCCCAAACCGTCTTGATATACTGCGGCTTTTGAGGATCAGGCTCGATTTTTGTTCTCAGCTTTCTGATGTGAACCATTACCGTATTTCCGCAAGTATAAAAATAAGGTTCGCGCCAAACGCTTTCATAGATGTTTTGTGCCGAAAAAATCTTGCTTGGATGCTGCATCATCAAACGTAAAATCTTATACTCCAAATCAGAAACTTCAACTTTATTTCCGTCCGCAACGATTTCGTTAAATGCAGTGTTGAGTTTGATCGAACCTATCTCGATAATTTTTTCCGTTTCGTTTTCATTCGTACTCTTTCCCTGGTAAACCTGATAGCGTCTGAGCAATGCCTTGACCCTTCCAAGCAGTTCAGCATATGAAAACGGCTTTGCAAGGTAGTCGTCTCCGCCAACCATCAACCCAAGTAACTTATCTGACTCTTGTGACTTTGCAGTTAAGAAAAGCACTGGCACGTTGGAAGTTTTGCGGATTTCTTCACAGACTTTCAGACCGTTCAATTTCGGCATCATAATATCCAAAATAACCAAATCAATCGTCTCATCGAGCAATTTTAGCCCGACAACGCCATTTTCGGCTCCGATGACTTCATACTCTTCGCTTTCAAGCAAAATCCTGACGCCTTCTCTGATGTCGCTGTCATCTTCAACAATCAAAATTTTTCCTTTGTGCATTTTTCAAACCTCGTATTTCTTTTACTGTATTTTATACACCATCATTCAATCTTGCAAGTTATAACGACTTTTATTTTGACAGTCAATCCTTAACAGATTCTGAAAGCATTTCTTAATCACAATAAAAAACGAACCGTTCTCCCTCAGAACCGTTCGTTTACCTAATTATTTGATTCCCTTTTCACGCGAAACTGTTCTATAATGCTGAAAGCAATTACCCCCAAAGCGCCAAGCGTTAAAACGCTCCAAGCAATCGTTTTAAAAACCGCCTTGTCACTTGATGTCGATCCAAGTTTTTCAGATGATCTAAAGACTTTCTGCTTGCTTGATTTAGCTTTGCCTGCTCCCGTATGCGGCAAGCTTTCGGGGTTTCCTCCCAAATCGTTCAGACAAGTATTGATTTGTTCCAATGCAACGTCAACATCTTGTTGAGATCCTTTGTTTTCAAGAACCTGCTTTCCATAGTCGATTGCATCTTGCAAAGCTTTCTTCTTCTCATCAGATGCTTTGCTATATGCATCCCTGTTATGATATTCATGTTGCGCATCTTTAGAAACGGCATTTTCAAGCGCAGAATACACGACCGTGCTTGAATTTTGAGAAGATGTCTCATCTGCTGAAACGTTGCCATTTGCCATCGCAAAAAACGCTGCCATCACAGTTAAAAGAATCATCATTCTTTTAAAGCCGGCTTTAATCATCTCAAATACCCCCGAAAAACAACTAATTGACATTAATAACGACCACTATTAAATTATAATATAGTCACATATAATTAACAATTGTCTATAAAAACAAAAAAAACAACTTTATTTCAAACATTTTTTTCACATTGAACAAGAAAGGATGTCTCATCTTGATAAAGCCTATCAACAAGGACGTTGAAATCCTCCGCAAAAAATCGACAACAGCTTCAAAAAAAGACCGTCAGACGGCATCAGATCTGCTTGATACGCTCAAGGCCCACCAAAATTTCTGCGTTGGAATGGCCGCCAACATGATTGGCATCAACAAGCGCATCATTGCCTGTTTCTTCGGACCGTTTCCCGTTTTAATGATCAATCCCGAAATCACCAAGAAATTCGGACCTTATACTGCTGAAGAAGGTTGCTTGAGCCTTGAAGGAAGACGCATTGCTAAACGTTTCAAACATATCGAAGTAACGTATTTGGATGAGAACTTCGTCAAACAGCGGCAAAAACTCGACGACTTCAATGCTCAAATTGTTCAGCATGAGATTGACCATTGCAATGGAATTCTGATCTGATCAAGACTTGATTCAAAGTTTTTGAAAAAAATTTCTTTCCACCTCTTGAGTTAAATAAAATGCCGAACAAAGACGGTCTGTACTATGTCCTGTCAAGTATACAGTTCAAATATAAAATTTTAACTAACAAG
>JBHADD010000021.1:0-3656 GCA_041854925.1 Ligilactobacillus sp.
AATGCCAGCATAAGTTATTTTTCACTTATCACATTAAATGTCACTTTGTTATTTTAATAAAATGAGCAAATTACATACTTTTCAGCAGCAAACGTTTTTTTCTCATAATTAAAACCGGTTGCGCTTCAGATCACCTTGACATCGCAAACCTGCAGTCCTGCGCTGGAAATGATTTTCATCAAAAGTCGTGCCATCTTTTCCGCAGGCAGACTGCAATTCGTATCGATCCACCATTTCAAAGAACTCATAAAGGTCGTCACGATATAAAGGATGATAAAGTCCATCGGAATGACGTTCTCACCGTCTTTGACGTGCATCTCGCTGAAGATGGTTGAAAAATGTTCCGTCAGGAAATTTCTAAAGCAATCAGCCATGACGAAATTATTCTGTCCCTCGAGTGCCATAACGTAAAAAGACCGGTTTTTGGCAACCATCATAAAAATTTTGGTTAAAATCTTCACCAGACGTTCTTTCCTGATAATGTATCCTTCTTCTAAAATATCGCTTTCAATATTTTGAAACATCGGTGTCAGGGCATAAGAAAAAACCTGATCCAACACGTCCTGCTTATCCTTGAAGTGACTATAAAAAGTCGATCGATTGATCATTGCTCTGTCAGAAATATCCTGAACCGTAATCGAATTATAGTCTTTTTCCTGAATCAGATTGATAAATGCAGTAAAAATCAGCTTCTTCGTTCTGATTACGCGCAAGTCTTCTTTTTTTGTTTTTCTCATATTATGTATACCTCTTTTAAGACCAATAAATCCGTAAAATCAGCAACATATTTTTGCAATATGTTGTTTAAAATACATTGTTGATGATTTTGAGCATTGAATTTAATTCGATTTGATATAAAATTGACTATGTTTAGTATAATCAACAAGTGTTGCATATTCAACACTGCTTGTTTATTTCGGAGTTTTACCAAGGAGATTTTTTTATGGAGCCAAAATCATTAAGAGGCGGCATTGACGTCGGTTCAACAACCGTCAAAGTCGTTATCATGGATGAGAACAATGATTCTGTCTACCAAACCTATCAGCGCCACTTCTCTGACGTCAAAAAAGCCAGTGAAAAAGTTTTGCGCGAGGCAGCAGAAGCCGTTGGTTTGGATACGCCGATTTCATTTACGATTACCGGTTCAGGCGGCATGGGATTGGCCGACGTCTTGAACCTCAAATTCATCCAGGAAGTTATCGCTTGCACCAAGACGGTTGAAGTCATCTGTCCGCAAACCGACGTTGCCATCGAACTCGGCGGTGAAGATGCCAAAATCACGTTTTTCGGTGCATCGCTTGAACAAAAAATGAACGGATCATGTGCCGGCGGAACCGGTGCCTTCATTGATCAGATGGCAAGCCTGCTGAAAACCGATGCCAATGGTCTGAACGAACTTGCAAAAGGATATACGCATATTTATCCGATTGCTTCACGCTGCGGTGTTTTTGCCAAAACTGACATTCAGCCGCTGATCAACGATGGTGCGCGTCAAGAAGACCTCGCTGCTTCGATTTTTCAGGCTGTCGTCAATCAGACGATCGCAGGTCTTGCATCCGGACATAAGATTCAGGGTAACGTTGCTTTCCTGGGCGGTCCGCTTTACTTCATGAGTGAACTGCGTCAAAGATTCATCGAGACGCTGCATCTTAAAGAAGAAAACGTCGTCTTTCCTGAAAATCCGCAGCTCTTCGTGGCCAAGGGCGCTGCATTTTACGCAGGCGAAGAAGAACCGACGACCATCGCAAACCTGCTTGATTCGCTTGCTCACATCGGTTCTGCGCTTCAACCGACAAAATCGCTCGATCCGCTCTTTAACAACGAAGAAGAGCTGAAAGAATTTCGAGATCGACATGCCAAAGCCAAAGTCGACTTCCGTCCGCTCGAAACATATTGTGGCAACGCTTATCTGGGAATCGACGCTGGCTCAACAACGACCAAGATCGTTTTAATGAGCGAAGACAAGAAAATTCTTTACACTTGGTACGGCAACAATGACGGTGATCCTCTTCAAAAGACGATTGATATTTTGACGGAAATGTACAAGCATCTTCCGGAAAACGTCACGATTGCCAAAGCATGCACGACCGGATACGGTGAACATCTGATCAAAAGCGCTTTGAAAGCCGATCTCGGAGAAGTCGAAACGGTTGCTCACTATAAGGCTGCGCACTACTTCCAGCCAAACGTCGATTTTATTTTGGACATCGGCGGACAGGACATGAAAGCCATGCACGTTAAGAACGGTGCGCTTTCAACAATTCAGTTAAACGAAGCCTGCTCATCCGGATGCGGCTCCTTCATTGAAACGTTTGCGCAGTCGCTTCAATATGACGTCAAAGACTTCGCCAAAGCAGCTTTGCTCGCTGAAAATCCGGCCGATCTCGGCTCGCGCTGCACCGTTTTCATGCAGTCGCGCGTCAAGCAGGCCCAAAAAGAAGGCGCTTCTGTCGGTGACATCTCTGCCGGACTTTCAATGTCCGTCATTAAAAACGCCTTGTTCAAAGTCATCAAGGCTCACTCTGCCGAAGACCTCGGTCAGCACATCGTTTGCCAAGGCGGAACGTTCTACAACGAAGCCGTTTTGCGCTCATTTGAAAAGCTTAGCGGTCAAAACGTCATCAGGCCAAACATTGCAGGTTTGATGGGGGCTTACGGTGCTGCTCTGATTGCCGAAGAACATGCAAAAGCAGGCGACGTTTCAACGATCATGACGACGGAAGAAATGGCGGGGCTGACTTGCGACAAGACGTTTGAACACTGCGGTCGCTGCGAAAACAACTGTCTGTTGACCATCACGCACTTCAATGACGGTCGCAGCTTCATTACGGGTAATCGCTGCGAAAAAGGCCTGCGGATCAAACTTGCTCCAAAAGACCAGCGCGTCAACCTCGTTAAAGAAAAATATCATAAGCTCTTCTCGTACCGTCCGTTGAGAAAGAAGCTCGCAACGCGTGGCACGATCGGAATTCCGCGCGTGCTCAACATGTACGAAAACTATCCTCTTTGGGCAACGTTCTTTAAAGAACTCGGCATCAGAGCCGAAATTTCAACCCGTTCATCAGAAGAGATGTATGAATCAGGGATTGAAACGATTCCGTCGGATACGGCATGCTACCCTGCCAAAATGGTTCACGGCCACATTCAATGGCTGATCGACAAGGGTTTTAAGACTATTTTCTATCCTTGCATCGTTTACGAACGCCAGGAAGCCAAGGCTGCCAACAACCACTTCAACTGCCCGATCGTCCAATCTTATCCTGACGTCATCCGCATGAACGTCGACGAAATTCGCAACGGCCAGGTCGACTACAGGAATCCGTTCCTGAATCTGGCAGATTTTTCATCAACCGCAAAGAACCTCTACGAAACGTTCAAAGATTTCGGCGTGACGCAAAAAGAAGTCGACGAGGCCTTGATCGCTGGATTTAAAGAAATGGACAACTTTAAACGCTGGATCCAAAATCGCGGTGAAGACACGTTGATGATGATGCGTCAAACCGGTCAGCACGGGGTCGTTTTGGCCGGACGTCCGTACCACCTCGATCCACAAATCAACCGCGGAATTTCGCAGATCATCTGTGCCGAAGGGTTCAACGTTTTGACAGAAGACAGCATTTCGCACATGGGCAACGTCGAAGGACTGCGCGTCGTCA
>JBHADD010000022.1:0-5999 GCA_041854925.1 Ligilactobacillus sp.
CTTTTTCCGCTTCCGTTGGGTCCGACCACTCCAGTGAGCCCATCCCGAAATTCGATCGTCGTCTTATCGGCAAACGACTTGAAGCCGCTAAGAGTTAACGATTTGATTCTCATTAAATTTCCTCCTCAATTACTGCTTGGCAGCTTTCAATGCTTGGTATGCCGCGGCCTGTTCAGCATTTTTTTTCGAGGAACCGACACCCTCGCCGATCTTTTTGCCGTCGGCGTAAACGGACATTGTATATGTCTTATCGTTGTCCGGGCCTTTTTCATCCACCATCTTGTATTCAATTTTGCAATCACCGTTTTGTTGCAAATATTCTTGAAGTTCCGTCTTGTGATCAAGAAGATGGTCAAACCAACCCATGTCAAGCTTTGGAAAAACAACGGCACTGATGAATTCAACGACCTTGTCTTTTCCTTGATCCAAATACAGAGCACCGATAAAAGATTCGAAAATATCGCATAAAAGCGATGACCGATTCCTGGCATTGGCCTTTTCTTCACCCTTGCCCAAACGAATGTATTCATCAAAATGACATTCTTTGGCAAATTTGCTGAAACTGTCTTCACAAACCATTGCTGCGCGCAACCTGGAAAGTTTCCCTTCCGGCAAGGAAGGATAACGTTTGAACAAATACTCCGAAACGCAAAGCTGCATGACGGCATCTCCAAGAAATTCGATTCGTTCGTAATATTTCAGATGTTCTTTTGGATGCTCGTTGACATACGATGCATGCGTGAATGCTTCATCAAACAAATCCGCATTCTTAACGTCGATTCCGTAATCATCCTTTAATTTTTTTGTTAAACCGATTATCATATTAAACCATCCTCATTTTAAAAATTGAGTCTTAATCAATTATACCAAAAAGAAGAGGTCTTGCCCAAACGCTCCACCTCTCCTGATATCTCTAATTGTTTTGATGAGCCATAATGTATGACACTGCATCGCCAACCGTATTTAGCTTTTCAGCATCCTCATCAGGTATTTCCGAACCGAACGCATCTTCAAGTTCCAAGACGAATTCGACCAAGTCAATTGAATCAGCATTGAGATCTTCCGTAAAGACGGTTTCTTTCGTGACTTTATCAGCAGAAACGCTGAAATGCTCTTCAATCAGCTTTTGAATCTTTGCAAAAACTTCATTTTCAGTCATAACGTTTTCCCTCATTTTTAAACTATTAACGACAACATCAATTTTACCGATTTTTCGTTTGCTTGTAAAGGCGCTTGCAACTACTTCTGAGGTGCGTCTGAGTCGCTTTCGGCCGCTTTTTTAGCACTCAAATCTTCCCAATATTTCGTAAAATCTTCAACCATGCGCCCATCAACCATTGTTCTGATTTGTTTCAACGTAAAGTAAACCGTCTTCGCATCGCTTGCTCCGTGAGCCTTGACGACCGGCGATTTGGCTCCGAGCAAAACGGCGCCTCCGTATTGAGATTGATCCATGCGTCCCTTTATGTCTTTAAAAGTCGATTTCAGCATCAACGCGCCAAGTTTGCCTGAGACTCCCGAATTCATGATCGAATCTTTCAAAAGATGCATGACGGCTGAAGCAGTCCCTTCGATTGCCTTTAAAACAGCGTTGCCTGTAAATCCGTCAGCCACGACCACGTCACAAACGTCGTTCATCAAATCGCGAGCTTCAACGTTTCCGACAAAATTCAGCGACTTGTCGGCTTCAATCAGGTTATGAGCTTCAAGCGTCAGCTTGCTGCCCTTATGCGGTTCTGTCCCGTTATTCAACAGTCCGATGCGAGGATTTTGGATTCCGCGGACGTTTTCAGCATAGTATTTTCCCAAAAGGGCATATTGATAAAGATGTTCAGGCTTGCTGTCGGCATTTGCGCCAGAATCAAGCAGGTTGAACGAGCCTGACGTTCCGGAAACCATCGGAAGCGTTGAGAGCAGCCCAGGGCGCGGAATACCCTTGATGCGCCCGACGATCAGCAATCCTGCCGTCAGCAGAGCCCCTGTATTTCCGCATGAAAACAATGCATCTGCTTCCCCGTTTTTTACTGCTTGAGCAGCCATCACGAGCGATGAGTTCTTTTTTCTTCTGACGGCTTTGACAGGTTCGTCATTCATCCCGATTACTTCGCTTGAATGAATAACGATAATTCTGTCCTTGTTCTTGAGCAATTCTTCAATTTGCTTTTCATCTCCGAAAAGCAGGTATTCCGTATCCGAAAATTCGTCTCGCGCTCTTTCCACGCCCTCAACAACCGTTTTTGGAGCATAATCTCCGCCCATTGCGTCAACAGCAATCTT
The DNA here is from genome assembly GCA_041854925.1 of Ligilactobacillus sp. GTDB lineage: Bacteria > Bacillota > Bacilli > Lactobacillales > Lactobacillaceae > Ligilactobacillus. The sequence continues at coordinate 2,278 of JBHADD010000022.1, forward strand.
CATCAATAATTCCTCCGTTTTCTTAATCAAAGTTTGCGCCAGCCAATACAACCGCGCGCAAATACCGAATCAAGCCGGCATTTTCTGCTCGATATTCAAAATTCTCGTCTAAAATAATAGCACGCGCCTCTTCCATTGCCGCCTGCAGCGTATTGAAATTGGCAACTGGATCGCCAATTCTGAAGTCAGGCAGTCCGGATTGCCTTGATCCAAGAACTTCGCCTGGTCCTCGCAACTCCAGATCTTTTTGCGAAATGACAAAACCATCAGTCGTTTCAACCATCGTCTGCATTCTTTCTTTTCCGTAATCGGTCTTGGGATCTGCACAAAGAATGCAATAAGAAGCCTTGCTTCCGCGTCCAACGCGTCCTCTGAGCTGATGAAGCTGTGCCAGGCCAAAACGATCGGCATCAAGAATCACCATGACGGTCGCATTCGGAACATCGACTCCGACTTCAACCACGGTCGTTGAAACTAAGATATCGTACTTGCCTTCTTTGAAATCTTTCATGATTTCATCTTTTTCGTTACTTTTCATTTTACCATGAAGCAAGCCGACTTTATAAGATGGTGCATATCTTTTTTCAAGTTTTTCAAAAACTTCTTGGGCATTTTTCAAATCAACGGCTTCAGACTCCTCAATCAAAGGTGAAACGACATATGCCTGTGACCCGTCCCTTAGCTGACGTTCCACAAAATCGAGGGTCACATTCAATTGATTTTGCTTAACCCAGGAAGTTCTGATCGGCTTTCTTCCCTTCGGCAGCTCATTTATTACGGAAACGTCCATTTCTCCGTACGTCGTAATCGCAAGCGTCCGCGGTATCGGAGTTGCGGTCATTGCCAAAACGTCAGGATTTTCCCCTTTTTCTCGCAATGCTTTTCTTTGATTGACTCCGAAACGATGCTGTTCGTCGGTAACGACCAGCCCCAGCTTTTTAAAAATAACCGGTTCTTGAATCAAAGCATGGGTTCCAACCAAAATATCGATTTTCTGACTTGCAAGCCTTTCCAGGATATCACGCTTGGCCTTCGTCTTGGAAGCCTCGGTTCCCGTCAAAAGACAAACGCTGACGCCAAAATTTTGAAACAAATCACTGAGTTTCTTGGCATGCTGCTGAGCCAAAATTTCAGTCGGAGCCATCAAAGCAGCCTGAAATCCGGCAGTAACTGCAGCATACATCGCGATCGCCGCGATTGCCGTTTTCCCGCTTCCGACATCGCCTTGCAAGAGTCGATTCATATGAAGCGGACGATGCATGTCTTTGCAAATTTCATTCACGACGCGTTTTTGTGCATTTGTCAGTTCAAAGGGAAGCGATGCGATAAAACGTTTAAGCATGGCATTGTCGTACTTGATCAAAAGGCCGGCATCATTTCGATCAAGCTTCTTCAAAAGTGCCAACCTCGCTTCATACTTGAAAAACTCGTCAAAGATGGCAGATCTTTTGGCAATTTCAAACTCCTGCGTCTTCTTTGGAAAATGCATGTCATGAATCATTTCTTTCCGATTGAGCAATCGAAATTTGCGTCTCGTTGATTCAGGAACGATTTCTTCGATTACATCCTGATATTCCTCATATGCTTTCTCAATCAGATGCTTGATCGTTTTAGCCTTGATTTCTTTTGACGCGCGGTAAATTCCTGCAATATCTTCTTGACTCCCGCCATCTGAAAAAAGCTTCATTCCCGTCATGCTCTGCCTTGCAGCATCGTATTTTCCATAGACGGCTACATCTGAGCCCGTCTGAACCCTGTCTTTTAGATAAGCCTGTCCGAAGAAAGTAACCTGAATGACGTCATGACCTGCCAACAGTTTGAAATTCAGACGATTCTTAGCCCTGCCGAAACGAATGACGACCGGAGCGGTTGCAACAACTCCCTGAATTACCGCCTTTTGCCCGTCGACAAGTTCTGAAACTTCTTTTGTTGCCATATCCTCGTATCTGAACGGATAATAGCACAAAAGGTCCTCAATCGTTTCGATTCCGAGTGCTCTTAGCGCCAGTTCCTTTTTTGGACCGACTCCTGAAAGATTTGAAACGTTGTCTCGCAATGACTTCATTGACAAATTCACCTTCTTCTTTGAGATTTAGCAAAAAAACAGAGCCACGGAAAAACACGCACGTTCTTCTGTGACCCTAAGCGCAGAAGTCGAACTATTCTACGGAAATCAAATATGGATAAACCGGCTGATTTCCCTCATGAATCTCAATTTCAAGATCTTCATCAAGCTCACTTACTGCTGTTTCAATTGCTTTTGCTTCTTCTTTGTTTCCGTCCTCGCCATAAATGATGGTTACGACTTCGCTGTCTTCATCAAGCATGGCTTTCACCATTTCGATTGCGGCTTCCTTTCGATCAGGATTTGTCACGACGATATTTCCGTCGACGATTCCCATGTAATCGTCTTTTTTGATTTCGCGACCTTCAATCGTCGTATCGCGAACGGCAATCGTAACCTGACCCGAGATGACGGTATCAAGCTCATCCGTCATTGCTTCCTTGTTCTCTTCGGGATCGGAGTCTTTGCTGAAGCCAAGCATTGCTGACATCCCTTGAGCAATCGTCTTGCTTGGCACGACGACAGCGTCAACGTCACATACTTCTGCAGCCTGATCGGCAGCAAGGAAGATGTTTTTGTTGTTCGGCAAAATAATGACCTTGTCTTTTTTGGTTTTTTCAATCGCATCGACGATATCTTGCGTTGAAGGATTCATCGTTTGTCCACCGCTCAAAACATACGTTGCTCCAAGATTCTTGAAGATTTCAGCAATTCCTTCGCCTGATGCGATCGCAATGATTCCGTAATCTCCGGCAATTTCATTTTCCGAGATTGCTTTCTCGCATTCTTCCTCTTCATCCTTTTCAAGGATCGTTTCATGCTGAAGACGCATGTTGTCAACCTTGACCTTGATCAAAGAGCCAAACTTCTGCCCGTATGATAAGACCATGCCGGGATGTTCGGTATGAACGTGTACCTTGACAACTTCGTCATCAGCGATGACAAGCAGCGAATCGCCGATTTCAGCCAAATAGCCACGAAATTCATCATAATCGAACTTCTTTTCGACAAGTCGGCCTGCACCCAGACGAACCATGATTTCCGTACAATAACCGTATTTGATGTCTTCCGTGTTGAGTTTGCCCTGAGCGCTCTTGTGATGCTCAGCGCTGACCATTTCGTCCATTTCGACAGGAGACGGCTTGTGAACTTCATCATCACGAACGTTTCCTGACAATGAATCATAAAAACCCTGGTAAACAAACGTCAAACCTTGTCCGCCTGAATCAACGACGCCGACTTCCTTTAAGACAGGCAACAAATCAGGGGTCGTTTTTAAAGCAGCTTCTGCAGCCTCATAAGTGTCTTTCATAACGGCAACGATATCACCGCCATTTTTGGCAGCCTTCTTGGCAGCCTCCGCCGACTTCCTGGCAACCGTCAAAATCGTTCCTTCCTGAGGCTTCATTACGGCCTTGTATGCCGTCTCAACCCCGCCCTGAAGAGCCTGAGCCAAATCTTGGGGCGTCAATTCTTTTTTATTTGCAACGCTTTTAGCAAATCCTCTGAAGACCTGCGACAAGATAACGCCGGAATTCCCGCGAGCGCCCATTAGCAGACCCTTGGCGAGCGCCTGAGCCAAATCACCAACGTTTGATGACGTTGACTCTGAAACATATTTTGAACCGCTGGCAAATGACAGGCTCATGTTCGTGCC
>JBHADD010000023.1:0-2929 GCA_041854925.1 Ligilactobacillus sp.
AGCGATGGAGAAATTCGCATCAACATTGAAGAATCAATTCGTGGTGATGAAATTTTCATTATCCAATCAACATCGGCTCCGGTAAATGACAACTTGATGGAACTTTTGATTATGATTGATGCTTTGCGTCGTGCCAGTGCGGCAACAATCAACGTCGTTATTCCTTACTATGGTTATGCGCGCCAAGATCGCAAGGCTCGCAGCCGTGAACCGATTACGGCTAAGCTTGTTGCCGATATGATCGAAAAGGCCGGTGCAGATCGCGCAATCATGCTTGATCTGCATGCTGCACAGATCCAAGGCTTCTTCGATATTCCGGTCGACCATTTGATGGGTGCTCCGCTTTTGGCCGATTACTTCTTGACAAATGGTTTGGATAAGGATGCAGTCGTTGTATCGCCTGACCATGGTGGCGTAACGCGCGCTCGCAAACTGGCTGAATTTTTGAAGTCGCCAATTGCAATTATTGATAAGCGTCGTCCGCGTGCAAACGTTGCTGAAATCATGAACATTATCGGTTCCGTTGATGGCAAGCGCTGCGTTTTGATTGATGACATGATTGATACGGCCGGCACGATTACGTTGGCCGCTCAGGCTTTGATGGATGCAGGCGCAATCGAAGTTTATGCTTGCGCAACGCACCCTGTTCTTTCCGGTCCTGCGATTGAAAGAATCGAAAAGTCACCGATCAAGCAATTGGTTGTTACTGATTCGATCCAACTTCCGGAAGAAAAGCAAATCGACAAACTCGTTCAAGTATCCGTTGGTCCTCTTATCGGGGATGCTATCAAGCGTATCCATGAAAACAAGCCGGTCAGCCCATTGTTCACGAATCGTTTCCACAGAGATCATCATTGATTTTGAAATCATAAGAGGCTTGAAAAAAACTATGCCTCAAACTAAAAGCCAGAGATTTGCAATAATTGCAGGTCTCTGTTTTTTTATGTATACGGGAACCGAATCCTGTGGCGATAAAATAACCAAAAAGAGTCGGGAAAATGTATTTTACGGACAAAGCTCAGGAAACGGGACTTTTTTTCAAAAATGAGCTGACATGAGATATATTCAGATATTTGTCCTGGTATTTTCAAAATAAAGAGATTACAATGTAAGTGGTAACAAGAAAGGACAGGTGACGATCATGAAAACGCAAGCTTGGATTATCATTTTGATGCTGTTGTTTGCTGTCACTCAATTTTTGATCGGATTAGGCTTTATGGGCCGTTATGTCGCAATTTTCGTTGAACTTCTGGGAATCGGTTTTCTGAGCATTGGAATTTTGTTATTGATTCATCTCAAGGCAAAAGATTTGTTTACGCATTAATGGTTCAGTATGCAAAATGCAGACTGACATGCACTTATTGATATGTACAAAAAAGACTTTTCGGGCAACGAAAAGTCTTTTTTGTTTCGCTTTCGAATTGATGGTTCATTGACTGAATTTAAAAAAAGCCAAAGAAAATAGTCAATCCCCCATGAATAGGTGCTTGACTGACGTTAGCTCGACTAAATTTTTTTGATAATCGAGAACTTTTTGGCCTCAGCCGCTTCCTGTTCGACTGCGTCGTCTTCATCGAAAATGAAATATGGGTGACCATCTTTTTCTTGGACGATGAGAACCGGCTTTTCAGCCTTGTGTCGATAAATTTGTGCTGAAACGTATGCTTTGTTAAAATCAAACTCGCTGGCAATCGAATCACCAGGGTTGAAAAATATGTTTTCGCTCATAGAAATCACCCTTTCATGCTATTGTCTGTAACTCTATTCTACCACGATGCCAAAGAATTTTGTGAGAATGCGACTTGAATTTTGTGATATAATCGATTGCGTATCAAAATGGGAAGAAGGTTTTTTTGTGCAGGCCACACAAAACAAAGAACTGTCAAACGTTCGGCTTTTGATTTATTTTATTTTTTCTTTGATGTTTAACTGTTCAGGCAATGCCCTGACCATAGCACTGAATTTGGGAAGCGCGCTATGGACGGCCGCAGCGGTCAACATCTCTGACTTGACGCCGATTTCGCTCAGCATGATGCTGTTCATCTTTGGCGTCTTGATCATTATTACGAACGTGATTTTATTAAAGAAAGTTGATGTAAAGCGAATCATTGGCAACTTTATTTTTATGGTGCCGTTTTCGGCATTGGTTGGGGCGTTTTCTCCGCTTTTGATCAACGTCGGAATTACGAGTTTGCCGCTTTTTTTACGCATAGTGCTTGATTGCATGGGTGTTGTGTTCATCTCGATTGCAATCTCGATTTATCAGCGCATCAATTGGATGCTGCATCCTGCGGACGACTTGATGCAGATTGTTCGTTTCAAATTTTTTAAGGGAAATTCTTCATTGGCACAGTTGGTTGTTTTTGTGCCGCCGATCATTGCGATCATTGTTTCGTATGCATTGACGCATCAGATATACGCAATCAACATTGGAACAGTATTTGCGCTGCTGTTTCAGGGAAGCCTTGTCGGCATCTTTGATAAAATTATCTTTCCCGACCTTAAACACCGCAACTTGGAATAATGGCGAAGCTCTTGCAAAATGCAGGGGCTTTTTGCTGCAGCAAGTTTACAAAGAAACGATGTCATGGTAAATTAGGAAGAAATACAAAAAAAGCGAGGAACTAAATTGATTACTGTAACAGATGTTAGTTTGAACTTCTCCGGACGTCTACTGTACGATGAAGTAAATTTGAAATTCACGCCCGGAAACTGCTATGGAATTATCGGAGCAAACGGTGCGGGCAAATCAACGTTTTTAAAGCTTCTTTCGGGCCAGCTTGAGCCAACGACGGGGACGATTTCGATCGGAACGAATGAACGAATTTCAAGTCTTAAACAAAATCACTTTGCTTTTGAAGATTTTACCGTCATGTCAACCGTTATTCAAGGACATACGAAACTTTATGAAATCATGCAGGAAAAGGAT
>JBHADD010000024.1:0-3750 GCA_041854925.1 Ligilactobacillus sp.
GGAAAAATATTTTACACACAAATTAGGACTTGACTGTCCTTTCAGCAGACGGGACCGGTCTGTCCGGTGGTCAACTTGCCCGGATAGAACTGGCACGTGCCGTTCTTTCCGAGAGGCCGATTCTGCTTCTGGATGAAATCAATGCCTCTCTTGACATCAGGACCGACATGGACATCCATCAGTATCTATGGAATTCCAATCTGACTTTCATTGAAATCATTCACCATTACAGAAAGGAAGACTTGAAGAACTATGATGCCGTAATCGATGTTTCCGATTACAGCTGATGTTTTGCAACGTGTCTGTAATGACGTTCTGTATTTTTCACCTTATTCTTCCTTAACCCTTGACTAATCTTTTTAATAGTGATTTAATAATATCAACAAGGATGAAAGGATGAAGAACATGACCGGGAAACGTGCTGCAGTTGCATATTATTTTGGCTTTGCCTACTTTGCGAAGCGCCCGTAGTAACTTCCAGGTACGGGCGCTCCCCGTATCTGGCAGGGTCATGTTTTTCGTGCCACAGCCAGAAGGCGATTTTCGGTTGTGGTGAACCTCATTCATGGAGAATCTCATTTGCAGCCGAAATCATCAGGGTTTCGGCTGTTTTTTTTATTCGGATGACGGAGGCAGGATAATGAGTGATAAATTAGAGAAGGCGAGATTAAAGGTTACTGAGGCAGATGAGCAGATCGTGCCATTGCTCGTAAAGAGGCTCGCTGCGGTTGAAGAAATCGGGCTAATCAAGCAGGAAGAGGGTATCGACGTCAAAGATTCCGGGCGAGAAAAAAAGGTTTTGGAAAAGGTCGCAGAATTGGCCGGCCATGAAAATGCAGAGTACGTTCAGCAAATATACAAAGAAATAATGGCGCAGGCATGCAAATTTCAGCAGAAGCAAAAGGAGGAGATCAAATGATTTACTTAACGGCAGGAGAATCGCACGGCCCGCAGCTGACTGGAATTATCGAGGGACTTCCGGCGGGACTTCATATCGATGTTGGCGCAATCAATGACAATCTGGCAAAACGTCAAGGCGGGTACGGCCGCGGCAACCGCCAGCAGATTGAACATGACACGGTTCAGATCGTTGGCGGAATGAGACACGGATATACGCTTGGCTCACCGTTGGCGCTGGTGGTCAAAAATCGCGATCACGCGCATTGGAGCGAGGTCATGGATCCACTCGAAAACAACAGCGAAAATGCTCAGCTTCGCCAGTTGAAACACCCGAGACCGGGACATGCCGATCTGGTCGGCGGGATGAAATACGGTCACCGCGACCTGCGAAACGTTTTGGAGCGTTCTTCGGCACGAGAAACAGCAATCAGAGTGGCCTTGGGCAGCGTCTGTCAGCAATTTTTGGAACAGCTCGGCATCAAGGTCGTCGGATACGTCAAGCAGCTCGGGCCGCTTGTTTTGAGCTCTGAAGACTTGCTTGACGTCGATCGGATTCGCCGAGAAGTCGAAGCAAACGACATGCGCGTGCTTGATCAGGACAAAGTTTCTGAAGCCCATGAGCTGATTTTGAAGACGAAAAAAGAAGGCGATACGCTCGGAGGAATCGTGAGAATCGTAGCTGAAGGGCTGCCGGCAGGACTTGGCAGCTATATCAGCTGGGATACGAAACTTGATGCCAAATTAGCTTTTGCCGTCATGGGCGTCAATGCCATCAAAGGCGTCAGCATCGGCGACGGTTTTGAAGCGGCAACGCGTCCCGGCAGCACGGTCATGGATGAAATCCTGCATGAAGATGCCGGATGGACGCGGCGCACCGATCATCTCGGCGGGTTTGAAGGCGGGATGACAAACGGCATGCCGGTAATCGTCAATGCGGCGATGAAGCCGATTCCGACTCTGTACAAACCGCTTGAAACAGCGGACATCGAGACTAAGGAAAAATCAAAGGCCAGCGTTGAGCGTTCGGACACGACGGCGCTTACTGCCTGTTCGATCGTCCTGCAAAGCGTCGTTTGCCTGGAACTTGCAAAGGCGGTTTGCGACGAGTTCCAAAGCTCAAGCATGGAACGTCTCAAAAAACAAATTGACGAATATCGAGAAGAACTTGCGAGGTATTAGACGTGAAGATTCATACGTTGGGACCAAAGCAAACCGATAGCAGCGAGGCTTGCGACTATTATCGAAGCAAGAATTTTCCTGATGCGAAAATCGTGCTGCACCAAAGTTTTGAATCTATTTTGAACCACCTTGAAGAATATCGCGATGATTTATTCGTGGTTCCTGCAGCATTTGCTTCGGAAACTCTGCATTTGACATGGGGAACGATGCACTATCGCTACCTCGACAAATTGGACGTCGAAGCAAGCTTCGTCTATCCGCTTTCAGAAATGGTCTGCATCAAAAGCAGGAAACGCCATACCGGAATCGGATATACGCATGCGGCGACAAAGGATTTGCTGAAAAAGTACGCGCCAAGGGCCAGGCTGGTGTCTGTTTCCAGCAAATACAGAGCTTATGAACGTTATTTGAAGGACGGAGAATACGTTTTGACGAATAAAAAGAATATGGTTGAAGCGGATGAGGCAGAAATTTTAGCGGAATTTCAAGTAAAAATGGTTTGGTGCGTCTATCGGATCAAATAGGGAGGAAAAAATGATGAAAATTTTGCAAAAAGCGCCAGAAAACGGACTGCACGGCAATTTGACGGTGCCAGGGGACAAAAGCATTTCTCACCGTGCTTTGATGATCGGGGCAATCAGCGAAGGAAAAACCGTAATTGAGCACTTTTTATGCGGTGAAGATTGCCTGAGCACGATGAAGGCCTTACAGGATCTCGGTGTCAAAATCGTGCGAAACGGCGAGCACGTCGAAGTCGAAGGCGTGGGCCTGACCGGATTGCAACAGCCGCAAAATGCGCTTGACATGGGAAATTCAGGGACGACGACCAGGCTCATGATGGGACTTTTGTCCGGGCAAAACCTTGATGCAAAAATGGAAGGCGACTCCTCGCTTTCGAAGCGTCCCATGAAACGCGTCAGCGAACCTTTAAAAAAGTTCGGCGCAAAAGTCGAGCTTTCGGACCAGGGGACGCTTCCTGCAATCGTTCACGGCAAAAAGCTGCATGAGGCAACGATCAAGATGGATGTCGCAAGCGCACAGGTGAAAAGTGCACTGATTTTTGCGGCGCTTTATGCCGATGGAACGTCAACCATCGTTGAGAAACTGCCGACGCGCGATCATACGGAAATCATGCTTCAGGCATTCGGTGCAGACGTGAAGACGGCTGAAGACGGCGTGACGATTACGGTTTCCGGGAAACCTCGCTTAAAAGGGAGAAAAGTCGTCGTTCCGAGCGATATTTCCTCTGCAGCATTTTTCATTGCGGCAGCAGCTTTGATTCCGGGATCGGAAGCAACGTTTGAAAACGTTTCGCTCAATCCGACAAGAACCGGAATATTGCATGTTTTGTGCAGAATGGGCGGGAACGTCAGCATCGTGCCCGATCCAACTGAAAGCGGAGAAAAAAGCGGAACGATCAGAGTGAAATATGCGCCGCTGAGGGCAATCGAATTGACCGCAGAAGACGTTCCGGCAATCATTGATGAATTGCCGCTCGTTGCGATGCTTGCCGCAAGCGCTGACGGAACGAGCAAAATCACCGGAGCCGCAGAACTTCGCGTCAAAGAAACCGACAGGATCGCAGTGACAGCGCATGAGCTTCGCAAGTTTGGCGTTGAAATTGAAGAGCTTGAGGACGGGATGATCATCAACGGACGAGAAAACTGGAAC
>JBHADD010000025.1:0-3477 GCA_041854925.1 Ligilactobacillus sp.
ACTATTTGATTTCCTCGCATTTTGATAGCTGTCAAGGAAAATTTCTTGACAACATTTCATTTTATTATTGCATTGTTGAATTTGCTCTTGTATAATGAAATATGTTGAAAAATTATATGATATCCGTTACGGATCATTTTAGTGGAGGTGAAACTAAATGCCAATTATCAAATCCGCAATCGAACGTGTTAAAACAAATGAAAAAGCAAACGCTCGTAACTCTTCCCAATTGAGCAAGATGCGTACAGCAATTAAGAAATTTGAAAAAGCTAAGACTGTTGGCGCTGACAACGTTGAAGCACTTTACCGCGAAGCAGTTTCTGCCGTTGACAAGGCTCAATCCAAAGGCTTGATCAAGGCTAACAAGGCTGCTCGCGACAAGTCACGCATGGCTGCTCGTTTGGCTAAGTAAGCTTATTATTGAAAAGACCGGTTTTCCGGTCTTTTTTATTTCACATTTTTAAAGATGATGAACAATCATGATGAAAAGTTTTGCTTAATCAGCAAAAAGAGGCATAGATAAACTATGTCTCAAACTGAAAACTCGGATGATTCGCAATTCACTTGCGAGTCATCCGGTTTTTTTTATGTATACAGGAACCGATTTCCTGTTATGATAGAACAACCCAAAGGAGTCGGTTTCCATGTCTCAAAATTGGAAAATTCCGGACAAAATAAGTCTCAATTAAATTTCCTTCTTTATCAGGCAGCATGCTGGCAAAATTGGAGCATGAAAAGCTGAAACAGCAATTCAGGATCTTGATCCGTCGACTTAAGACGTTTTTCAACTTTTACCAAACCAAGATATGCATTTTTTAGATCCTCCTGTTGAAATCTTTGGACGGTCCTCAAAGCTAATTTGACGCGATATGGATGGATTTTTAAAGCAGTCGTGATGCTCCCCTGTGCAAAGCCATGCCTTTTCAATATCGAAACTTGCAAAAGCAGTCTGAACTGCCCGATTAAAATCGCATTGATCGCAATCGGTTCTTCTTTTGAAAGCAACAAATCGTGATACATCTCAATCGCCTTTTGAGTATTCCTGCCTAAAACAAGCGCAACCAAATCGAAAACATTTTGTTCCAGGCTCCTTGAAATCATTCGATCCGCCTCAGGTTCCGAGATAACCTTCTCATCCTTGCAGAGAAGAATAAGCTTATCAAGCTCATTCATTGCCAACGATATCTCTGCATTAGTACGTTCCATTAAGATATCAAAAGCTTTGGACTCAATTGCCAAACCATTTTCCTTAAGACGCTGATTGACTATTTGACGTACCTGTATTTCTTTCAATGGTTGATTTTCAACCACATCTGCGACTTTTTTCAATGTTTTGACGACTTTTTTTCGTTCATCAAGTTTTTCATAAGGAGCAATAAACACCAGAGTCGTTGTTTCAAGCGGATATTCTAAATACTTCAATAAGCCGTCAACATCATGCTCAACTTTGTTCTTCTTTTTTTCTCCAGTTAAAAAATAAGGATTATTGACGATGACGATTCTTCGATCCCCCAAAAAAGGAACCGACATTGCATCGTTCAATGCAGATGCCAAGGGGGTTTCTTCCATATCGTAAATGCTTGAATTAAATTCTTTTTCCTGAGGAGAAAGTTTTCCAAGCAGCGCATTCTTAATTTCTTCCGAACAGTATCTCTCTTTGCCTAAAATAAGGTAGATTGAACCTATCTTATCATTTTTAATTTGATTCATAACTTCTGCAACGGTTGACAATTTATCACTCCCTTTATTGTTTTTTTTTGGCTAAACATCACTGGTTGGTTATCCACCGCGTTCATTCTTGTGATCTTTATTCTTTTGGATTGTTTCACAAGCGGCTACCTTAGCTGCAAGTCAAGTCGACTGTCCGTCCCGTCACCATACACGCATAGATATGGCATCTTCACAAAATTTTTCCTTAGTTTGATCATTCCGTAAGTTGCAGTCGATAAATATGGAATACCGGCATTATTCAGCGTTTCCAACGTTTCTTGATTTGGATGACCGTAACGATTATTCCTGCCGCACGAAATTATTGCAAGCTTAGAATTCATTTTCCTGACAAACTCTGGCGATGTTGAAGTCTTGCTTCCATGATGCCCTGTTTTTAAAATGTCTGCACTGACATCCGGATACCTTGCAATAACTTCTTTTTCTCCTGCTTGAGGCAAATCACCCGTGAAAATACACTTAATACCATTAAAATCGTACCACAAAACCAACGAATCGTCATTGGTTCCTTGACCGCTTTCAAACGGATGCAGCAATCGCAAATTATTAGCGTTATCATAATCTTGAGTCGTAACGCCCCTGACGCTTTCAAGACCGATTGTCGATTCCTCAAGTCTTTTTTTGAAGCTTTCAAGGTTCTCCATCCCCTTTGGAACAACAACTTGCCTGATTTCGATAGTTTGACTGATGCTCGGAAAATTAGCAACATGGTCAGCATCCTGATGCGTCAGATAAAGACGATCAATCTTTTTGATTCCTTTGCTTAACAAGTAGTTGGCTACAATCGTTTCTCCATTCGTGCGACCATTTCGCTTTTGCCACTTTTGAGTATTGAAACTGACTCTTCCGCCAGTATCAATCATGATGACTTCACTATTAAACCGACTTCTGATTAAAGTGCAATCTCCTTGACCAATATCAAAATACACAATTTCAGAAGAAAGAGGGAAATGAATTGCCAAAAACATCACACCGTAACACGTAATCATCATAATCCACAATTTCAGTCCGTTTTTTTTAGTTTCAGTCATTGCGGCCAAAAACAGCATTATCAAAACAAACGTCAAAGAAGGTTTTCCGAAAACAATATTTCCTGGAAGTTTCGCCAAAAACTGCAGGAAATTTGAAACCGTTCTGAGAACCCAAGCACAGGACATCGAAAAGAAACGTCCGGGAATAACGACGCCTAAAACAGTCGCAGGCAAGATTATGCACTCAAAAAGCGGCAAAATCATCAACGAAAACAGACATGTAAAAAGATTCCATTGATACGTCTGATACAAAACTATCGGCAAGCTGAGAAGATTGATTTTCAAACTTGACGCTATCTGATTTTCGCCTTGCTGCAAAATAATTGCAAGGGTCAGCAGATAGCTCAACTGTGTTCCAAAGCCCAACAAAAGTTTTGGGCACGACATCAGATTGATTAAAAGCACATACGACCAGGCGGTTAACGGTGTCAATTTAATCTTCAACAATCGGTTGCATCCAATCACCAAAACATTCATCATGACTGCCCTGATAAGACTGGAGGAACCTCCGCCGACAAGGATAAAACACGGCAAAACGATTAAATTGAACAGCTGTCCCGTTTCATAGTCGACACCAAACTTTTGAACGAATTTGCACAAAAAATTTGACAAATAAAAAACATGCATCCCTGATAAGCAAAAAAGATAAAGCAGTCCCAACTTTTTGATTGACAAATAAACGTCTGACAAATCATCAGTCCGCATCCCCAATAACAAA
>JBHADD010000026.1:0-3264 GCA_041854925.1 Ligilactobacillus sp.
AATCTTCCTGATGCTGAATCACATATTGAATCAGTTCAGGATAGCAGCGATGTGCCGCCACCGTAACCAGCCTGTTCAAATCAAACAGGCATCCGACAAGCAGATCCTCTTGACCCAATGAATCGATCTGTCTTTTGATCAGGTCCAAATCAAGTTCTTCTTCAAAAAGTCCCGGCGTATACGAATAGGCGTCACCGGTATTGTGAATAACCAAAAATTCGCCCGAAAGACGTCTTGCGCGCAAACAATACAGATCGCCGCACAGTTCTTCTTTGCATTTGGTCAAAATCGCCTCGGAGTCCTCCTTGTCGCTGGATGACCTGATAAACTCCTCGTATTTGCCTAACTCGCAATCCTTGTCCATCCAAGCGCAAAAAACGCGCATGTCAAGCATCTTGCAGGCTTCTTCTTCGCTTGGAAACGGACGATCGATGCGTTGCTCAACAAACTTGCCGACAGACACGTCATTATCGAATTCCCACTCATTGCACAAATCCTCCAGGACTTGATACTCAAGGCCTTCGTACATGTCGGTCAGCAAACCTTCCTTTTCACGATTTAACATAAGCACAACCCCCAATTAGAGTACTCTAATTTAATTCTAAGCGGTCGGCGTGCGATATGCAAGCACTTGTTCTCAATTTCGCCGAACCCGTCGATAAAGCGAAACAGCACTTAAAAATCAACGACAAATGCCAAATGCAACACGAGATAAATCAACCCTTTGCCTTTTTCAAGCCTGCCGCTTTGTTCCAATTTGATAACGGCGCTGATGCCGTACATCGACGAAGTTATCATCAACAAATAGTCGATGATTGATAAAATCATCATCATTAACGGGCTGAAAAAGATTAGTGCCGGAACGACCATCGCAAACAGAAAAAGCAGACCTATTCCAAAAATCGACAGGAAAAACGGAATGTGCACGAACTTGATCAGCATGTCGTAAAACGCAAGCTCATTGACCTTGTCTTTCGGATAAGTCAGCGCATTGACGATATTCAAAACATAAACGACAATCGTCAAGATGACATACAGCGTAAAAAAATTGTGAGCATTCTTATATTCAAAATATTCATGAACGAAGAAAACATATGGCCAAATCATCAGGATGATCGGCAAAATTTTTCTAAGCCTTGCCATCTGCTTCACCCTCTTTCCAATCTTTTCTTTCCAAAACGTTGACTTTGACTTGTTCAATTTTGCCATGGCTCGTTTCATATACGGAATCTTTAACGTACTTAAACCCGCATTTTTCCTGAACTCTTTTTGACTGCCTGTTCGTTACGAAGTGTTCGCAAGAAATGAAGTCCATCCCCTGTTCTTCAAACAACCAGTCAATCACGCGAAGAACAGCCTCAGGCATAATCCCTTGTCCCCAATAATCCTTGGATAGGACGAAGCCCAGTTCGCAGCCTTTCTTATTGGAAAATGCAGCAAGTTTGGCAGCACTGAATTTTTTGATCCCGACCAAACCAATTACCTTGTCATCCTTTACGATGGCAAAAGTATCTCTTCCGCCAATGAAAACGTCAAGAATCCGTTGCGTTTCATCCTTATCCTGATGGGGAAGCCAACCGGCCATCTGACCCACGCCGTCAACCGACGCATATTCGTAAAAATCATCAAGGTCACCTTGTTCAAATGCCCTAAGCATCAACCGCGGCGTTTTCAAAATCGTTCCGGAAATATCGACGACGCGCTCAAGCTCTGCCTTCAAGCGCTGTTTCAAATCAAACAGTTCTTCTTTTGACGGACAATTCTCATCAGCGTAAAACTCCTCCATCGGAAGCCACCATACCGGTCCCTTGCCGTGATTGCCATAATTTCCAAGATCGCCCTCATGTCTCGGAAAAAGATGCCAATGAAGATGGGCGTCGCCTTGACCTAAACACTCGTAATTTATCTTGTCGGCCCGAAAGGCATTTTTGACGGCTTTGGCCACAAAAATCATTTCCTTCATATACTTTGCCGCAAAATCTTCATTCAGGTCAAAAAGTTCCGTTTCATGCTTTTTGCACAAAAAAAGCGTATAGCCTTTGATACGCTGCGTGTCCCCCAAAACAACGTACCCGGTCTCAAGTTCCTTGACAAAGAAAGGATTGGCTCCATCTTTGATCATCTGAATTCGATCACAAATCAGACACATGCAGTTTCCCCCTTTTATTCAGTCATTATTGTAAAGCGAACCATCCGCTTATTATAGCATATATTTTTCAGGCAACCGAAATCTTTGGGATAAATCCACGGAAAAACAACAATTGCCGTAAAAAACCACGTTGACGCAAGGCGTTCACCGGTGTTCGGGATTTTTACGGGCAGAATTCAAAAATAGTCGTTTTGCCCGTAACCGAGGGCTGGTACGGTTCGTCAGGCGTTTTTGAGCGTATTTCACGGCAATTGTCAACCTAAAGTATAGTTAAGTTAACATTTTTAAAAATCAATGTTTATTGGTGATTTTTATTTTGATGAGTGTTTTTATTTGCAATGGAAAGCGTTTCCATATATAATGACAGTAGGTCCTAGGAACCTGGCGTTATATGGTGAGTCAAATAAAGCAAGGAGGAATTCACTATGCATTGGTTATGGGTTTTGATTGTCGGTGCGATTATCGGTGCCATCGCAGGTGCCATTACGAGCAAAGGTCAGTCAATGGGGTGGCTCAGCAACATCATTGCCGGATTGATTGGTTCTTCGCTTGGAGAAGCACTCCTTGGGTCATGGGGACCCCAGCTTGCTGGGATGGCCATAATTCCGTCAATTATTGGCGCGATTATATTGGTAGCACTTGTTTCATTTATTATGTCCCGCTTAAACATGGGTAGGTGATGCAAATGGCAAAAGGACTTTTACGTGTTGTTCTGCTTTCAACGGCAATTGTCGGCGGCATTTTGATCGGAGGAACCGTTGTTGCCGTCAAGGGAGTTGACAGATTAGGGGATAAACTCCAGGATAAGCTTCATTGAAAAATTGTATGATAGAGGAGATATGGAGTATCCGATACGGGAAACTCTCGTTGCTGCGACGAGAGTTTTTTTGTGCTTTTTTGGAAATGGCGCTCGCGTTGATGGTGAACTACTCGGCCATAAATAACCGAGCTTCTGGGAACACGAAGTAGTATTCAGGATGTTGCGCTGGTATTCCAGCTACCTGACTTACAGAACTCCGTTATTTTACCAAGGCCAGTCCCTGGCCAATGGCTTTTAAACCTTTGTGCAGGATGTTAACTGCCGCATTAACATCCCGGTCGTGGTGAATGCCGCA
>JBHADD010000027.1:0-5813 GCA_041854925.1 Ligilactobacillus sp.
GAAACGGGTCTGCTTGATTCGATGGCAACGGTTCAATTGCTGCTTGAACTTCAGGCACAGTGCGGAATTGACGTTCCCGTTTCTGAATTTGAACGCAGCGAATGGGATACGCCGAACAAAATCATTGCCAAAGTCGAGAGTATGCAATAAATGAAAAAAGAGTTGTTTAAAATCTTTGGCCCGTTGATCTGCGCATTTTTGCTGCTGGGGATTTTCCTTGGGCTTCCGCTTTTCAACCGGGGCAAGATTTCAAAGGAAAAGATGCGCGAAATTTCATATTCGCAATCGACAAATATTTTCAAGGGCAGATACGTCAAAAATCAGGCATTTTCGGGCAAGTATGTCCCGTTTTTCGGATCGTCCGAACTTTCAAGACTCGATGCGCTCCATCCTTCGATTTTAGCTGAGAAGTATCATCGAAATTATCAGCCGTTTTTGCTTGGAAATGCAGGGTCGCAATCGCTTGCGCATTTTTATTCGATGCAGCCGGTCAATTCGGCTTTGCACGGCAAAAAAGCCGTGTTCATCATTTCGCCGCAATGGTTCGTAAAAGACGGCACAAATGCTGAAGCGTTCAGTTTGTATTATTCAAATCTTGAGGGCGTGAACTGGATCTTGAATTCAAAAGATTCGCGTGCAACGCGCTATGCTGCAAGCAGATTGCTTGCGATGCCGACGGGATCAAGCGACGAGCTGATGAAAATGGCATTGAAGAAAAAAGAAAAGGGCAAGCCTTTGGGCAAGACGTTGCGCTGGTATCTTGAATATCGTCGCAATGCGCTTGAAAATGAAGATCATTTGTTTTCAATGTTCAAGCTGGATGACCGGACTCAAAAAGTCGACAGGGCCATGAAGAAGCTTCCTGAAAGATACAGTGTCGGAAAACTTGATGCCGTTGCGACAAAACTCGGCGAAAATGCAACGGGCAATAACCCGTTTGACGTTTCAAAAAAATTTTGGAACAAGCGTTTAAAGGGCAATTACAAGAAACTCAAGGGCAAGCAGGCTGATTATGACTATACTCAGTCGCCTGAATTTGCCGACTTCCAGCTTGTTTTGCAGCAGTTTAAAGATAATAATATGGACGTCATGTTCATTATTCCGCCGGTCAACAGAAAATGGATGGAATATACCGGACTTTCGCAGGAAATGCTTGATCGATTCGATAAGAAAATTATTTATCAGTTGCAGTCTCAAGGTTTCAACAGCATCTGCGACATGACAAACGTCAAGGAAGAACCGTACTTCATGCAGGATACGATTCACCTTGGCTGGCGCGGATGGCTTGCGGCCGATATCTATATCAGTCGGTTTATGGCCTCCAAATTTGAGGCGCCTCATTACAAGATGAATGACATGTTTTACAGCAAAGGCTGGCAGAATTTGTCAGGCAGTGGAATTGACGATTTGAAGTAGCAAAAAGCTCTCGTTTATGCGAGGGCTTTTTGTTTGGCAATTGTGTAAAATGCAGTGTGCGAATTTAGTGATTCGGTCTATGATTTTAGTAGTATAATAAAGCCAGATTATATAAAAGGAAGTCCTCAAGATGAGCGATAAACAAGAATTAGTGCTTGCTTTGGAACGTTTTGCCAAAGCATGCCAAAATGATTACGTCAACGATACCGTCAACAAGACGGCAGTCAGTCTGAAGAAAAATGAAAATGCGGCTCAAGAAGCAAAATGGGCATATCAGCGCTTGAATCAAACGATGCTTGCGGAACATCTAAAATTGGATGACGAAGCTAAAACAGCACTCGCAACGATCAAGAAGATTGCCGAATCTGATGGTACTTTGGGCGGATTGAATACGTTTAACGCAACGAACGTTTGGTAAAAAAATCCATTTTATTTCTTTAATCAAATGAAATGCCGAACAAATTCGGTCGATTTTCGAATGGTTTTGTCCGGCATTTTCTTAATTTGGATGCGTGAAGTTCTTTTTGTCAAATGCAGTGTCCGCTTAATCAATGAACCAAGACGGGATTACGGGCAAAACGGCGATTTTTGGGATTTGCCTGTAAAAGCCAGGCTCCGATTATGGGCAAAATCCAGATTTGTTTCTGTATATCCAAAAAATGGGATGAAATTTGCGATTGATTGTGAATCATCCTGTCTTTTAGTTTGAGACATAGGGTTCCTTAGCATCTATTTCACATATTATATATTCTTTTAAAATAAGGTAAGGTTTCTTTATCGTGAGTAATCGAGATTATCGTCAGATCAGGTTTTTCAGTCAGAAATTTCAGTATTTTATTTCTACTTTTTGAATCGATGGCTGATAATGATTCATCGAGTATAATAACTTGCGGGTTTCTAAACATTACGCGAATTAAAGCAAGCTTTTGCTTTTGACCTCCTGATAATCCTGAACCGTTTGAGTTCACTTGAGTGTTAATACCATTTGGAAGTTCCCTAATGTCTTTGGAGAAGTCGATTAAATCACAAAGATGCTGTATTTTCTTTGAAGAATAAAAAGAATCATTGAGCCCGATTGTGATGTTATCTGAAATGGTTCCAGGAAATAGAGTCGTTTCTTGAGGAATATAAATTATCTTATGCCTGTAACTTTTTATGTTGTACTCTTCTGTACAAATTCCGTTTACGAGAATATTACCATAATCTGGAAGTATTTCGCGTGCAAGCAATTTGGCCAAAGTAGATTTGCCAGTCCCGCTTTCACCGCAAATAGCAATTTTATCCCCTTTATTTATGATCATCGTTAAGTTATCTATCGTATTATCGCCGTAGTCATAGCTGTAGCACAGATTGTTGACTTCTATTGATTCAACATTTCCTAGATATTCGTTTCCATAGTTGTCTTCTTGCTCGACAGAATATACTTCGTTTAAACGGATATTAGCTATATTGGCGGCCTGTATTTTGGTTTGCAATGATATTATTCCTTCGAGATGCGACACTAGGTATCCTAGCAAAGCATTGAAAGTCATCAGTTTTCCGATTGTCAGCGAAGTGGTATGTATCATCCTTGCACCAATCAATAGTATGATGACGTTAAAAATCAGCTGTATCAAATTTTTTAAGCAATTTTGCATGTTGACATGATTCGTGTAGTTAACATATTTTTGGATATAATTTGTGTATTTAAATTTTGCATGAGAATAGGAAAAATCTTCCAAGCAAAGCGATTTTATCGTTTCTATTCCAGTAATATTATCGATGATTGATGAGTCTACTTCTGAGTAAGATTGCATGAGATTGTAATTTTCTTTTTTGAAGTACGTTGAGAAAGCATATATCAGCAAAATATAGAGCGGAATGATACACAAAGATATGCAAAAAAGAGTGACGTTTTGATGAAATATGAAAAAAAGAATCGATATTACAATTATTGAATCCAAGCAAATAGTTACGATAGTTTCCCCCAGTACCTCTATAAGAGTATTTGCATCAGAAAATCTTGAAGTGATTTCGCCTGTTTTTCTTGTTTCAAAAAAAGACATTGGCAATTTGATTATGTACCCCCAATATTTCAAAACGATTGATTTGGAAAGTGAATTACTCAGTTTTAAAAGAAGTTTTTGTTGAAAAACAGAGTAATTTGTTGAAATATGTAGCATATTATCAACCCTGCAGAAACAATATCAAGAAGGTTGATGTTTTGTTTTGGAATATAATAATCTATCAATTCTTGTAGAAAATATGAGCTGATAATATTAACCGTCGCGATAAATATTGCGGTAACGAAAATTTTCACAATTGTTTGGTGCTCTTCCATCAAAACTGGAAAAATGATAATAAATTTTTAGAATTTACATGGTTTATTTTGAAATCATCACCTTTATGGCATGTAATGATGACACCGGTCCATATTTTTTCAAAAGAACGCTTGGAAATTTTGACCATCTTTACCGTCGGATCAGGGTCAGCTACTAGAACATATGATTCAGTGACTTGATATATTACGCAAAAATGACTGATTCCTCCTTCTTTTACTACGAAGGCAATTAAAGGAAGTTCTGGAAAGTTGCAGAGATTATCATAATCAAGCTCAAAAGAATCTGTCGTTAAGCCTATTTTTTCTGCTGCCTTCATTAACCCC
The DNA here is from genome assembly GCA_041854925.1 of Ligilactobacillus sp. Classification (GTDB taxonomy): domain Bacteria; phylum Bacillota; class Bacilli; order Lactobacillales; family Lactobacillaceae; genus Ligilactobacillus. The sequence goes on from JBHADD010000027.1 coordinate 4,061, forward strand.
CAAGCACTTGCACCGTTTTTTGTTATTTTGGCGAGATTTCGCAAGTATGAAAGATGATATTCAGAACCGTAATATTTAGCTATCATTGAAAGGCAGGCAATGCCGCAGTCCGTTTCATCAACTTGTGGAATATAAGGGTATTTTTTACTGAATATCATTGCAATATTTCTCCATTGTCTTCTTGACATTTTTTGCGTTTCTGCGTGAAACATCGACCGAAATGCCGTTTTCAAAGAAAATCTTTCTTTGTTTTGAATCAAAACTGACGATGTTTTGCGGATTAACCATGCAGGAACGGTCAACTTGAAGCAATTCGGGGTATCGTTTTGAAATTTCGTAAATCGTTCCATAAAATTCGGATTGTTCATCCTTGGCTACGACGACCAGACGATGGATAACGTCAGAAACTTTGATGTACAACAATTTGTTAAAATTGATAAAATGTTCCTCTCTGCCGATTTTAAAAGATAACTGTTTTTGGTTGGTCTTCTCAATAGCATCGATGCGTTTTTGTGCTTCGCTCAAACTATAATTGATTTCATTGTGAATGTTTGTGATGTCGTCATCTTTATAAATAAATGACAAGCATTCGAGGTGTTCTTTGATAACTTTTGAAACCATTTCATCGTGTGTCGTAATAAACGAAATTTTTGCTTCGGCATCATGTTCTCTGATCCATTTGGCTAATTCGATGCCGTTAATATGTTTTTTTCCAAGGTCGATGTCAAGAAAGTAAATCCCGCCTCTTACATCAAACGTCTCGATGAACTGCTTTATTTCTTCAGGCAACTGTGTTGCCAAGCTGATACTAAAGTCGTGCTCGTGAAATGCAGAATAGTTGGCTACATACTGTTTTAAAGATAACAATTGGATAGGGTTGTCTTCGCATATAAAAATTCTATGAAACATTTTTTCACTCCTGAACTATTATTGTTGCAACAAACAAGTTTTTTTCATACTTGTAGGAAACAAACAAGTTGCTGTTGTTTGTTTGAATGTCGTTGATGTTTTTAAGACCCAATCCAGAATGGTTGTCCTTTGAGGTATATCCTTCGCTTATTAATTGCTGGATAGGTTTTTGTGTCGCAAACATCGTGTTGGAAATGACGAATTTTGTAGCGTCGTCATTTTTCGAAATATTCATCAAAATTCGGCCGTCTTCATGGCCGCAGACCGCCTCGATTGAATTGTCAAGCGTTATCCCGATAACTCGTACAAAGTCAAAAATAGGGATATTGATGTTTTCGATTATTTGAGGACAGGAGAATTCAGCAATGATATTCTGTTCTCGCATATCTTGAACCTTTCTGATGAAGATGCTTTTAAGATAGGGATTTTTCAGATTGTCAAAATCGTTGAAACCCCAGATTTGGTTTGACGCAAACTTGATATTAAAGTATTCTTCGAGCTTTAAGACGCCTTCTTTAAATTTCTCTTTGTTTTCAAAATCAGCCAATTCTTTTAGACTGAGCAGCATGTTTTGATAATCATGTTTGAATTTTCGAAGTTTTCGCTCCTCTTTTTCAAGTTTTTCGGTATATTTCAATAATCCTTCTATCTCAGTTTGTTTGATTTTTTGCTCATTTAGCTTGTCATGTCGCGACAACTCGAAGTTGAACGAAATGATGACAAAGATGCACTGAATGATTAGAAAAGTGATTATGAGCGGGATAATACGGCCGAATATATTAATTTTATGCGATATAACATCAAGAAAGGTAACTGAAACATAAGCGTATAATGCAACAGTTAA
>JBHADD010000028.1:0-5378 GCA_041854925.1 Ligilactobacillus sp.
ATGTCAGGGTGCTCGGATTCAATGAGCGCGGTCGCAACGTTTTGCATCTGGCGAAGAAACGCGATGAAATTGATATTTTCGCAAAGGTTAGCCAAGATGATCGCAAAAAGCGCTTGGAACTTGATTATCGTACGGGAAAGATTTATCAGCTCAAAAATGGGTGCGAGCAAGATCTAAAGCGGGCCCCGTTAAGATTTTAATTGAGCTGTCAAGTAAAATGGGTTGACAAACTCTTGGTTGACAGTTATAATCGAATTTGTTGCATTGGGAGGAAATACAGCATGAAATGGTCGCTGAATGAATTACGCCAGACTGTCGATGAACCGTTGACGTTTTCTGAAACGCTTGATTTGAAAGATGAGCTCATGGCTCGGAATTCAGACATCATTGACGTTTTGCCCGTTGAAGTCAAAGGAATTTTTTCCGTTGACGAATTGGGAGTCTGCGGTTACGTTAAAGTTAAAACAAAGCTTGTGCTTCCGTCTTCGCGTTCGTTGGAAGCAGCGGAAGTCCCGCTTGTTTTTGACTTTACCGAGCATTATGTCAGTCAGCATGAGCATGATTTGTCGCGTTTTGAAGATACTGATGTCGTCATGGTTTTACCAAATGATATTTTGGATCTTGATGATGCGATTTGTGACAATATTTTGTTGCAAATTCCTATGCAGGTTTTGACTGCTACTGAACAGAGCAGCGATGAGTCAATGCCTTTTGGCGATGACTGGTCGGTTGTTTCCGAGAGTCAGTTAAAAAAATCTCGAAAAGATGAGGACGGAGTTGATCCGCGTTTGTCCAAATTAAAGGATTTTTTCAAGAATTTCGAGGAAAATTCCTAAGATTTGTTGCAAATTTCTTGAATAACAAGTACAATTCTTTTTGTTGAGTCATTTTGAAAGTTAAAGGAGGTGCCCCGTAATGGCTGTACCAGCACGTAAAACATCAAAGACACGCAAGAGATTACGTCGTACGCACTACAAGCTGTCAGTTCCTGGCATGAGCGCATGCCCTAACTGTGGTGAACTCAGAAAGTCACATCACGTATGTTCATCTTGCGGTTACTACGGTGATAAGGAAGTCGTAAAGACAAAGTAATATATTTATAAGATTTACCAGGGACCATGGCCCTCTTATTTCTTATCGGAAAGCACCTCAAACGATACGTTGTGGGGTGTTTCTTTTTTGTCCAAAATGGCGAAAATATTGCCGTTTCTGAAGCATTTTGGTGCTTTCTTTGCATCATTTAAATTCAGATAGTATAATATAGCATATGATATAATATGACACGTTTCGTTTAAATGCAATCATCAAGAATTTACTATGATTATAAATCATCCAACTCAAGGTACGATATCTGTTGAAACCAAAAAAAACGGCAGCAGCATCTAAAGTTGTTTGCTTGCATCACGTTAACGGATTAAACAAAGAAAACTATAGGAAGGAGAAGCGGGTCGACTGTTTAAGCAGTCGAGGGATATCCCTCCAGTGGTTAAAATCACTGGTATCCCGCCAAAATTAAATGAAAATTCAAAACGTCGAGCTGACGATTAGTGCGGTTTCTCCTGCGCAATATCCAAAGGAGGGATTTCCGGAAATAGCTCTGTCAGGCCGATCGAACGTCGGTAAGTCTTCTTTGATCAATACGTTGATCAATCGCAAGGGATTGGCCAGAACATCAAGTCAGCCAGGAAAGACGCAGACGCTTAATTTTTACAATATTGAATCTGAACTGTATTTTGTGGACGTTCCAGGATACGGGTACGCGAAAGTTTCGAAAAAAGATCGTGAAAAATGGGGACAGATGATTGAAAGGTACTTTTCTGATCGTCCCGTTCTGCGTGGCGTTATTTCGCTCGTTGACGGTCGACATGAGCCAACGGAGCTTGATTGTCAGATGATTGACTTTCTGCACTACTACGATCTGCCGATTCTTGTCTGTGCAACGAAAATGGACAAAATACCGCGCGGAAAATGGAACAGGACGGAGAGTCAAATCAGGAAAAGACTCGCTTTGAACCCTCAGGACGAAATCGTTCTTTTTTCATCCGTGACAAGGGCCGGCAAAGAAGAAGTCTGGAACTGGGTTGAAAAAATGAGCGGCATTAAGGGGGATTAACGATGGAATTCAATGAATATCAAAAAGCTGCCAATCGCACTCTTTACGGCAATGAACAGGTTTTGACGAATTGTGCGCTAGGATTGGCCGGGGAAAGCGGTCAATTGATCGATCTGATTCAGGACTATACTTTCAAGGGAAAAGATCTTGATAAAGAAAAAATGATCGATGAGCTTGGAGATGTCCTGTGGTATCTTTCCCAAATCGCGCAATGGGCCGATGTTGATTTCGACGACGTTGCCAAGTCAAACATCGAAACGTTGAATAAACGCTACCCCAATGGTTTCACGACTGGGATGTAGGAAACTTGCACCTCATCTTTGAGGTGCTTTTTTGTCAAATGCAGCGTTTTTGAAGCAAAAAAAGGAATCATCGCTGATTCCTTTTGGGTTATTTCTTGGCTTCTTTTTTAGATTCAGTCTTTTGCGACTTTTCAGCCTTTTTTTCATTTTTCTCAGTCTTTTCCGGTTCTATGACTGCGAATTGATCAAAAAGCTTTTCAAGATTTGTCTGACGGTTTACTTTAAGACCCATGGAATCACCTCTTAACATTGAAAGCATAACAGATTTGACGCATAAAATGCAAGAGCATGAGCATAATGTAATTTTATGCATTTTCTTTGAATATAGAATGGGCAATTCAACTTTAAATTGCATAAATAAAGCAAAAGACGTATAATTTAAACATTGGAAATTTTTAGGGATAACCGGAAGGAAGTTTAGTTATGACGAAAATGATCGAAATTAAAAATCTTATGAAAAAATATGGCGAAAACGTCATTTTAAAAGACATCACGGAAAATGTCAACAAGGGACAGGTTATCTGCGTAGTCGGTCCTTCAGGATCGGGCAAGAGTACTTTTCTTCGTTGCTTGAACGTGCTTGAAAAGCCGAACGCCGGGAAAGTTTTGTTTGAAGGCAAAGATTTGACGAATATTTCTGAAAAAGAACTTTGTGTTTTAAGAGAGAAAATGGGAATGGTATTTCAAAGCTTTAACCTGTTTCCTAACCTTACGGTGCTTGAAAATATCAAGGTTGCACCGATGAAGGTCAAAGGAATCTCTGAAGATGAAGCAGAAAAAAAAGCCAGACATCTGCTTGAAAAGGTGGGCTTGCCCGATCATGAAAATCAATATCCTGCGAGTCTTTCAGGAGGCCAACAACAGCGTGTCGCGATTGCGCGTGCGTTGGCGATGGATCCTGAGGTGATGCTCTTTGACGAACCGACCAGTGCGCTTGATCCGGAAATGGTCGGCGAAGTTTTGAAGGTTATGCGTGATTTGGCCGATTCCGGAATGACAATGGTGGTCGTTACGCACGAAATGGGCTTTGCCAAGGAAGTGGCTGATGAAGTCTGGTTCATGTCTGATGGCTATATTCAGGAAAAAGGCAATCCGAAAGATTTCTTTAACGCGCCTAAGACTGAGCGCGCAAAGGAATTTTTGGCGAAGATATTGTAGCATTTAACGAAACGGAGGAATTTTAATGGCGACGCAGCACATCGAAAACAAGCTGAAACTATTGCCTGATCAGCCCGGTTGTTATTTGATGAAAGACGTCAATGCAAAGATTATCTATGTCGGCAAAGCCAAAAATTTGAAAAATCGCGTTCGTTCATATTTTAAGAGTTCACATGAAGGTAAAACGGCCAAACTGGTTTCTGAAATTCGGGACTTTGAGACAATCGTAACGTCGACTGACAAGGAGGCGTTTTTACTTGAAATTACGTTGATTCAAAAACATAAGCCTTATTACAATATAAAGCTTAAGCGTGGAACCGGCTATCCTTATATAAAAATAACGAATGAGCGCGATCCGCAAATAATGATCGTAAGTAAAGTTTTAAATGACGGCGGGTATTATTTTGGACCGTATCCAAATGTTTACGCCGCACAAGAAACGGTACAGCTGCTGCAAAAAGTCTATCCGTTAAGACGGTGCTCCGGGAATCAAAAGAGACCCTGTCTTTACTATCATATGGGGCAATGTTTGGGGGCATGTTTTAAAGAGGTTCCGGTAGAAGCTTATGAAAAAAATATTCGCAAGATCAAATCATTTTTAAACGGCAACGTTTCACAGATTAAGCGCGAATTGACTGCAAAAATGAACGATGCGGCATCTAAACTTGAATTTGAAAGGGCTGCTGAAATAAGAGATCAAATCCGTTATGTTGAAATGACGGTTGAGAAGCAAAAAATTATTTCAAACGACAATACGCCAAGAGACTTGTTCAACTTCTTTATGGATAAAGGGTGGCTTTCGATTCAAGTCTTTTTCATCAGGCAGGCACGTTTGATGAAGCGTGAAAAGCGCTTGTTTCCTTGTGTTGATCTTCCGGAAGAAGAACTTGCTTCATTTATCCTCCAATTTTATAATCAGAAAAACCGTATTTTGCCAAAGGAAATTCTTGTTCCGGCAGGAATTGACAAGAAGGTTTTGAATGAGATTCTTGGAGTCTCTGTTAAAACTCCTAAAAGGGGTCAGAAACGAGATTTATTGGAAATGGCTCATAAAAATGCCCAGCTTGTCTTGGAAGAAAAATTTCGACTCCTTGAACTTGATGACAGAAAGACCGTCGGTGCTATGAACGAGCTTACCGATGCATTAGGACTTCCGAACGGACATCGCGTTGAAGCATTTGACCACTCGCATCTTCAGGGAACAGACATTGTGTCGGCAATGGTCTGCTTTGTTGATGGTCGTCCTGAAAAAAATATGTATCGCAAGTATAAACTGAAAAATACCGATCATGCAGATGAAGCTGCAAGCACAAGAGAAGTAATCTATCGTAGATACAGTCGCTTATTGAAGGAGCATGAAAATCTTCCCGACCTGATTTTGATGGACGGTGCTAAAATTCAGATTGACGCTTGCATCGACGTGCTTCAAAATCAGCTTGGGTTAAACATACCGGTTGCCGGAATGGTCAAAAACGAACATCACAAAACGGCCGATCTGATGACCGAAACCGGAGAAAAAATCGGACTGAATCCTAAAAGCGAGGGATTTTATCTGCTGCAGCGCATTCAAGATGAAGTGCACAGATTTGCAATCACATTCCACAGACAAGTTCACAGCAAGAATTCATTGTCTTCAAGACTGGAGCGAATCAAGGGCGTCGGTCCCAAAACGCGAACGAAGCTCTTGCGCAACTTTGGCTCTTTGAAGCGGCTTTCTGAAGCCAGCGTCGAAGAATTGATCAGTTTGGGAATACCTCAAAAAACGGCTCAGACGATCAAAATCAGCTTGGCAAAAGAAAGTGAGA
>JBHADD010000029.1:0-7111 GCA_041854925.1 Ligilactobacillus sp.
AAATCATTCTAACGCAATCTAAATCAAGATTATTGCAAAAATATTACAAAAAGTGGTATCAAATTTTTTAAAGTGGTGTATAATAGTACACGAGGATATATATTGTATGGTTGCATCAGTTTAAATCTGAGAGGGGCGATTCTTAATGGTTACCTTGTATACTTCACCAAGTTGCACATCTTGCCGTAAGGCGCGTGCATGGTTGAAAGAACACAATATTCCTTATGCGGAACGCAATATTTTTTCTAATCCGCTTAGTGTCGATGAACTGAAACAGATTCTTCAAATGACGGAAGACGGTACAGAAGAAATTATTTCGACACGTTCAAAGGTTTATCATGATTTGCATGTCAATATCGATGATTTGTCTTTGAAAGATTTGTTGGATTTGGTTCAAAGACATCCTGGCTTGTTGCGTCGTCCGATTATCATGGATGAGAAACGTCTGCAAGTAGGTTATAACGAAGATGAAATTCGTCGTTTCCTTCCGCACGAAGTTCGTGCGTTGGAATTGCGCCGTGCCCAGGAATTGGCAGGTTTTTAACTGAGAATTCAATCAAGGCTGCCTTTTTGGGTAGCCTTTTCTTGTTTTTTTTGATATGATAATGGTTGCAACTTAATTCAATTGCAAGATTATCGAAAAGGAGGACGTCCCTATGGAAATGGAAAAAATCAATGACAATACGATCAGAGTGTTGCTTGAAAATGAAGATTTAACCGAACGAGGGATTACTGTTCTCGATTTGCTTGGCAATCAAAGTGAAATTGAAAGCTTTTTTTTCAGTATTTTGGATGAAGTGGATAAGGATCATGAATTTCGCAACAATGAGGCGGTTACTTTTCAATTGATGCCTAATCGCAATGGTTTGGAACTGTTGATTACAAAAAGTAATCCGAGTCAGAACAAACCTATTGAGGATTCAATCAAAAATGATGATTCAGAAAATCAGGATCCTGATGATTTTAACAACGGTACCGAGAACGGCGATGTCTTTACGAATGAGTTGGCTGATTACATACGCAGTCAGTTAGAGGAAAAAGATAAAAAAGAATCCGTCATTCATTCAGCAGGAAACAAAACTGTTGATGATGACGGAGATGGGGTTTCTGGATACTTGAATGCAGAAGATGAGTCTCAAAAGCACTTTTTGGTAAATTTTGTTAATTTTGAGAACTTTATAGGATTGGCGAGCGTTTTCCCGTATAGCAACGTCGTATCCAACCTTTATGCATATGACGGACAGTATTTTCTTGAATTAGTTTTCTTTGAATCAGAGATGACTTCAGATCAAGTCAAGGATGCTTTGTCTTTGGCATATGAATACGGTGATCCTGTCAACTTCTCAGTTGACGTTGTCCGCGAACGTGGCAAACTGATTATGGAGCACGCTGCAATTGAAATCGCGCGTTATCATTTCAATCAAAAGAAATAAAAAATTTTTGACGCCTCTTGCGCATTTATAATGTGTGGAGGTGTTTTTTTGTTATATGCTGCAGATGAAATGAAAAAATTTGTTTCGGCAACGGATGCCAAAATAAATCAAAATTATTACTGTCCCAGGATGCGGTGCAAAGCTTTATTTGAAAAAAGGTCAAAAAAAAGCCGTGCATTTTGCTCATTATAAATCGACTTGCAATTTATTTACGGAAGGTGAGACAGTTGCTCATCTAAAAGGAAAGAAACTTTTGGCAAAGTGGGAGGAAGAGTTGGGTTATAGCGTTCAGCCAGAAGCGTATTTAAGCGATTTAAAACAGCGTCCGGATGTTTTGGTAAAAAGACAAGGGCGGAATGATTTGGCGTTGGAGTACCAATGCGCTCCGATAACACCTAAAAGACTAGTTGAGCGTTCAAACGGATACAGGAGCATTGGACTTAATTTTTTTTGGATTTTGGGGCAGAAATATAAGTTAGGGAAAAAATTGACGAACGCTACGGCGAAATTTATTCGTTGGAATGCTTCGCTTGGTTTTTATTTGCTTTTTTTAGATCCAATCAACGAGAAAATCGAGATTGATTATGGGATTCAAAAAGCCGATTTTCTTCCAGTCAGATATTTACGTGGTTATGTCAAAAGTCTCAGAGAGCTGCGAGATTTTTTCAACCGGAATCATTCGTGGAAAATGTATCGTCTTAGCGCAGATTTGAGGGCAGAACAAAGCAAAAAATTAGAAGTGAGACTTCATTTTTCAAAGGGCAAGATTAGAAAATTACAAATGGCGTGTTATACCAAGTGTATTGATGCCAAGGAATTGATTTGGGATATGGTTAGTCCGCATTATTATCAGCCTATTTATAGCGAAGACTCGTGTTATTGGAAATCAAGCCTGAGTTTGACTTTGTTTAGCGGCGAAAGTTTCAGCCTGCAAAGTAAATATTTTAAAATTAAGCGCGAAAACTGTTACTTCATGCCGTTTGTTTCTTCAGTTGATTCTATCCTGAAGAAAGATATCAGTTACGTCATAAAGAAATCGCAGATAAATTCGAATTATGAGAAAGCAGAAACTTGATTTTTAATTCAAATATTAGTAGAATTTCAGTTGTCAGATTGATTTGACCAATTTGAGAATTGTAACCACAGGGGGTAAAGAAATGGCTGAAGTAAAACAACTTCCAAAACGTGAAGAAGTTCCGGTTGAACTGACATGGGATCTTACGAAAATTTATGCTACGGATACGGACTTCGAAGCAGATTTTGCCAAAGTAAAAAAAGAAGCGGAGAGCTTCAAAAAATATCAGGGCAAGCTTAAGGAAAACGGAGATACCTTGCTCGAAGCAATTAAAGAAATGTTTGCGATTCAAAGGCGTCTTGAGAATGTTTATGTTTATGCAAGCATGAAGAATGATCAAGATACTGCCAATGCTGAAAATCAAGCCAAGAACGCAACCGTTCAAAAACTTGTGGCCGAAGTTTCGGAAAAACTTTCCTGGTTTCAACCGGAGCTCTTGCATTTGACGATTGAAGAGCTTGAGGAGGCAAAGAAGCAGACACCGGAACTTAACGAATATTCACAAAATCTCAGAGAATGGTTTGAGATGAAAGATCACGTCTTAAGCGACAAAGAAGAAGCATTGCTTGCCGGTGCGAGCGACATCTTCAGTGCACCTGAAAGCACTTTTGAAGTTTTGAACGATGCTGATTTGAAATTCCCTGTCATGAAGGATGAAAACGGTGATGACGTTGAGCTTTCAGAAGGAATCTACGGAACGTTGCTCGAATCGACGGATCGTCGCGTTCGCAAAGAAGCTTTCCAAAATTTGTATAAGGTTTATCGCCAGTTTCGTCATACGTTTGCTATGACGTTGTCTTCACACAACAGGACTGAAAATTACGTTGCCAAAGTCAGAAATTACTCAACGGCACAAGAGGCCGCTTTGGCAAACAATCACATCCCGGTCTCTGTTTATGATACGCTTATCAATGTAACGAATAAGCATTTGCCTTTACTGCATCGCTACGTTGCGCTCAGGAAGAAATTGCTCAATCTTGACGAGGTGCATATGTATGATCTGTATACGCCGATCACGGGCGAGCCGACCCTCAAATATACGTATGATGAAGCCAAGGAAGAAGCATTAAAAGCATTGGCTGTTTTAGGTGACGATTATCTTTCTCACGTTAAAGAAGCTTTTGACAATCGTTGGATTGACGTTGTGGCAAATCAGGGCAAGCGCGGCGGAGCGTACTCTGGCGGATCTTACGATACTGCCCCGTACATTTTGCTCAATTGGCAGGATACGCTTGATAATTTGTTTACGCTTGTACATGAAATGGGACATACGATTCACAGCTACTATACTCGTCATAATCAACCTTATCAATACGGGGATTATTCAATTTTTGTTGCTGAAATTGCTTCAACGACAAACGAAAACTTATTGACGCAATATTTGCTTGATCATTTTGAAGACAAAAAAGTTAAAGCATATGTTTTAAATCACTATCTCGATGGTTTCAAGGGAACGGTTTTCCGTCAGACGCAATTTGCTGAATTTGAAAAATGGTCCCATGAACAAGACGCTGCAGGCAAGCCGCTGACTGCCGATGTTATCAGCAAGTACTATGGCGAGCTAAATAAGCGTTACTACGGGCCTGATATTTTTAATGACGATGAAATTTCTCTTGAATGGGCACGAATTCCTCATTTTTACTACAATTATTACGTCTATCAATATGCAACGGGATTTGCTGCTGCAACGACTTTGGCACAAAATATCCTAAATGATAATCCTGCCGATACGCAAGCATATCTGACATATTTGAAGTCAGGATCGAGCGAATATCCAATTGACATCATGAAAAAAGCTGGCGTTGATATGACGAATGAAGAGTATCTTGAAAAAGCATTTGACGTCTTTGAAAAGCGACTGAATGAATTGGAGAAACTCATTGGTTGATAACGGATAAAAAATAAGCTTGAAGACATTGCCTTCAAGCTTATTTTTGTTTGAAAAGGGGATGAAGATTCGTATGAAGATTTTTCTTCAAAGCACCGCGTGCATCATCACAGATAAAATCCTTAGGATCATTTGACAGGAGCAAATCTTCCAAGGCCTCCAAAGAATCGCAATCTTTGATGGAAAAACCGCAATCATATCCGGCAAGGTTATAGACTACAAGCGTAGGGTGCGTTTGAACTTTTAAATCTGCTGCCAACTTCTGATCTTGTTTGAAGCATTTAACGGCAAGGTCTGATTGGCGATCAGCTAAAAACATTTCGACGTCGAGACGGCTTTTTTCAGCTGATTCCAAAACCAATTCATCCGTGTAATCGCGGTGGTTTTCATGTATTTCTTGTTGGATGGTCATCAAGAATTTACGTCCGCGTTTAGTCCCCTGAAACATCGCTGCTTTATAATCGATTGCTGAACGAAACAAGACTTGGGAAATCTGATTTCGTTTTTTCAAATCACAAGCATCGATGCCGTACGACGACATAATCGAGGAGATTGAGTTAATGTTCAATAGCGGGACAAATTTGAATCTAATCTTACTCTTCGACAATTCGACGAGCTTTAAAATGTTTTGTTCTGCATGGTAGCAAGTGCTTCCAAGCGGATTAATGAACAAATACAACTCAAGCAAGGCAATTCCTCCACTTTGTTGAATTATTATTTCTAACTATACTCTAGCAAAAAAAAGAAATTTTGCAATTATTTTGCTCAAATTAATCAAAAAAACATCAAGTTCTGAAAAGAGGTTGCGTAGGTTTCTTATGTTTTATAAAGTTTATGGAAAACTATCGAAATTAAAAATTGTCTTATGTCTTTTGGATCGCAGAAGGCATTGAAACCTAGCCTTTTATGACGTTCTTTTTACTCAAAATATTTTTCGATATTACCTGATCTTGTTCATACAATTTATTGCGTTGTTGTGTTAAACTTGATAAGTAGGTGAAAGGCGGTGTTTTTATGGAGAGAGACTGGGAAAATTTTTTGCTCCCGTACGAGGAAGCAGTTAAGGAACTTAAACTCAAATTCAGAACTTTGAGGAGCCAGTTTGAAAAAGAAGGACACTGCCCGATTGAGTTCGTTACGGGAAGAGTTAAACCCGTAGCAAGCATTAAAGAAAAAATGGTTAGACGCCAGATAAGAGAGGAACGTTTGGCTGATGACATGGAGGATATTGCCGGTATCAGAATCATGTGTCAGTTTGTAGAAGATATCTATACGGTCGTAGACATCATCAGAAAAAGAAGTGATATGCAGATAATCGAAGAGCGCGACTATATTGCGAATCAAAAGCCGAGCGGTTATCGATCGTATCATATCGTCGTTTGTTATCCGGTACAGTTGCTTGATGAGCAGACAAACATTAAAGTTGAGATTCAAATAAGAACGCTTGCAATGAATTTTTGGGCAACGATTGAGCATTCTTTGGGATACAAATATCGCGGCATGTTCCCTAAAGAACTGAAAGAAAGGCTTGCCAGAAGCGCAGAAGCCGCATTTTTGCTTGATAATGAAATGTCTAGTATTCGTGAAGAAATTCAAGAGGCTCAGGAATTATTCAACAACAAGATCAAGTTTATTGAAAAGGGGCAGCCCCCAAGTCAATTTGAGATGATTAAAGAATATCACGATGAAAGGAAACGGTCATGAAGGTTGCAATTTTTGCAAATGATGGAAAACAATCTCAAAACGTCAAGCAAAGGCTTGAAAAACGTTTTACTGAGCGACATTTCGTTTTAGACGACAAAGGGCCTGACGTCGTTATTTCAATCGGTGGGGACGGGACGCTTTTATCGGCGTTTCATCACTATGAAAATCGTCTTGACAAGATTCGTTTTGTTGGCGTACACACGGGTCATTTGGGCTTTTATACAGATTGGCGTGATGAAGAAGTTGATGATCTTGTAATTAGTTTGGAATCCGATAACGGTCAGTCCGTAAGCTATCCGTTACTTGAAGTTTGCGTTAAATATGCAGACTGTCCGAAACGAGTTCATTACCTTGCTTTGAATGAATCAACTTTGAAGCGCATCAGTTCAACGATGGCTACCGACGTGTATTTAGGCGGGGAATTGTTCGAAAGGTTCAGAGGAGACGGACTGTGCGTTTCGACCCCGACCGGTTCGACCGCATACAACAAATCATTGGGAGGAGCCGTGGTTCATCCAAATCTTGAAGTTTTGCAGATTGCAGAAATCAGTTCGATTAACAATCGCGTTTTCAGAACGTTGAGTTCACCGATGATTGTTGCTCCGAATGATTGGATTACCTTCAGACCGATGCGAGGAAGTGATTTTGTTCTGACGGTTGATTCTGATTCGTACCACAATCGTGACATCGTTGAAATACAGTATAAGATATCTAAAAAGAGGATTCATTTTGCCAAATATCGTCATATGCACTTTTGGCAACGAGTCCAGGAAGCTTTCATAGGAACAGAAGATGAAGATTAGTTTCGTTTACCAAGGACAGACCCCTTGTCATTTAAAGACGTTTCTGAAACAACAGGGGATTTCAAGAGGATTGTTGGCAAAAATCAGACATGAGGGCGGAGCGATTGACGTTGACGGAATTTCTGGTCGGAAGCTTGACATGATTTTTCCAAATGCAGTCGTGACGTTAACGATGCCGCCTGAAAAGGCCAGGAAAGAACCAGTGATT
>JBHADD010000030.1:0-9231 GCA_041854925.1 Ligilactobacillus sp.
TATTGGTCGTCATGCCGACTGCGATCCCCGTTGCGCCGTTGACGAGCAGATTTGGAAAACGTGATGGCAAAACGACTGGCTCGCGTTCCGTTTCATCGTAATTCGGCTGAAAATCAACAGTATCTTTGTTGATGTCCCGCAACATTTCCAAAGCTATTTTTGACATTCTGGCTTCGGTGTAACGCATTGCGGCTGCCCCGTCGCCATCGACCGAGCCGAAGTTTCCGTGACCGTCGACCAACATGTAGCGATAGCTGAAATCCTGAGCCATGCGAACCATTGATTCATAAATCGCAGAGTCGCCGTGCGGGTGATATTTACCCATAACGTCGCCGACGATACGGGCCGATTTCTTATAAGGTTTATCAGGTGTGACACCAAGTTCGTTCATTCCGTACAAAATCCGGCGATGGACGGGTTTTAAGCCGTCACGAACGTCAGGCAAGGCACGAGCGACGATAACGCTCATCGCATAATCCAAAAATGACGTTCGCATGACTTTTGACAAGTCGACATTGCTGATACGATCAGGTAATTCTACCAAGTTTTTTTCACTCCACTTCTAAATTTTTACATTGCGTTTTGCAAATTAAACATCTAAATTATTGACAAACGTGGCATTGTCTTCAATGAACTGACGTCTTGGTCCAACCTGATCTCCCATCAGCATTTCGAAGACGCTGTTTGCTTCTTCCGCATCAGACAGGTTGACGCGCAGCAAACGACGTTTTTCAGGATCCATCGTCGTTTCCCAAAGCTGTTCGGCATCCATTTCGCCAAGACCTTTGTAGCGCTGAACGACCGGTTTCGGACTCGGCTGCAGACTTCCGAGAACCTCTTTTAATTCTTCATCCGAATCAATATAGCGAATCATCTTGCCTTGACGCACTTGGTAAAGCGGAGGCTGAGCAATGTAGACGTAGCCCTTTTCGATCATCGGCTTCATGAAACGGTAGAACAATGTCAAAAGCAGCGTTCTGATGTGAGCGCCATCGACATCAGCATCAGTCATGATGATCAATTTATGATAATTGGCCTTTTCAACGTCAAAGTCTTGGCCAAATCCAGTGCCGAGAGCCGTAAACAGCGACCGGATTTCTTCGTTTGCCAAAATTCGATCCAAACTGGCCTTTTCGACGTTCAAAATCTTGCCTCGAATCGGCAAAATGGCTTGCGTCAAACGAGAACGACCTTGTTTTGCGGAACCTCCGGCAGAATCGCCCTCAACGATGAACAATTCTGAAATTTCCGGATCTTTGCTCGTGTTGTCAGCAAGCTTGCCCGGAAGGTTTGAAATTTCGAGTCCGTTCTTTTTGCGCGTAACCTCGCGTGCTCTTTTGGCAGCCACGCGAGCCTTGGCAGCAAGCATGCCTTTTTCAACAATTCGTTTTGCGACCGAAGGATTTTCCAACATGAATTTACTGAACGTTTCAGAAAACATCTTGTCGGTTACGGCACGCGCATCAGAGTTTCCGAGCTTGGTTTTGGTCTGACCTTCGAACTGCGGATCCGGGTGCTTGATCGAAACAACGGCCGTCAAGCCTTCACGAACGTCTTCACCAGAAAGGTTGTCGTCGTTTTCTTTCAAGATTCCCGCCTTGCGCGCATAATCGTTGATAACGCGCGTCAAAGCCGTCTTAAAGCCTGATTCGTGCGTTCCGCCTTCATAAGTGTGGATGTTGTTCGTAAACGTCAACAGATTGCTATGAAAGTCATCAGTATATTGAAGAGCAACTTCAACTGTGATGTTTCTTTGCTCGCCTTCCACGTAGATTGGATCGTTGAACAAAACTTTCTTGCCTTTGTTGAGATATTCGACATAGTGCTTGATTCCGCCAGCATAATGAAATTCTTCTCTGGTCGGAGTTTCCGGACGCTTGTCTTCAATCGTGATTTTTAATCCCTTGTTCAGAAATGCCAATTCGCGAATTCTTGTCGTCAAAACATTGATGTCATAAACCGTCGTTTCCTTAAAGATGTCCGGGTCAGGGCAAAAGTGAACTCTTGTGCCATGTTCATGTTCCTGGCATTGTCCGATGACTTTCATCGGATTTTTGACTTTACCGAGTTCAAAGTCGATTCCGTAAACGTTCGTATCGCCTTCTCGTTTGACTTGGACGTCAAGTTCGGTCGAAAGGGCATTGACAACGGAGGCACCGACGCCGTGAAGACCGCCAGAAACCTTGTATCCGCCACCTCCGAACTTGCCACCGGCATGGAGCACCGTATAGACGGTTTCAAGCGCCGGACGTCCAGTCTTTTTTTGAATGTCGACCGGAATGCCGCGGCCGTTGTCCTGAACCGTAATGCTGTTGTCTTTTTCTACGGTCACGTTGATCTCGTCGCAAAATCCGGCAAGAGCTTCATCGATGCCGTTGTCGATAATTTCCCAGACCAAATGGTGCAGGCCTTGCGAACTTGTCGAACCGATGTACATCCCTGGACGTTTTCTGACCGCTTCAAGTCCTTCAAGAACCTGAATCTGGCTGGCATCATATTCTTTAGCTTTTTCTTCTTTGATTTTTTCAAGCTTTTCTTTATCAGTCACTTCTGCTTCCCGCTATGCAATTGCATAGACTGTCCTTTCTATGATTCGTTTTCTTTTTTAGGATAAAAGGTTATCGTTTCCGGTTTGACCTCGATTTTTCCCGCATTGATGCGAAAAAGACGTGGCTGCCTGATCAGTTGCCGTGCGATATCGTTCAACCCCGGAGTCGTCAAAAAAGTCTGCACCTTGTCTTGAATTGCTTTTAAAAGGTGAGTCTGTCGTTTTCCGTCAAGCTCAGACAAAACATCATCCAAAAGCAGGACGGGATATTCGCCCGTTTTGGCACGCATCAGATCGATTTCGGCCAGTTTGACAGCCAAAGCCGTCGTTCGTTGCTGTCCTTGAGAACCGTACGTTTGAACGTTTTTGCCGTTGACTTTGAAACTGACATCGTCTCGATGCGGTCCGATCAGCGTCGTTCCTTGAAAGATTTCTTTATCGACGATCGTTTCAAACGTTTCCTTTAGTCTGGTTTCAATTGCATCTTGATTCTTTTCAAGATTATCGATGCTTGCCGTGCATTTATATTTGAACGTCAAGTTTTCTTTTTGCTGCGTTATGTTTGCATGCAAAATTTTTGCATAATTTTCAAGCTCTTCCAAGAATTCAAGGCGCTTTAAAATGATTCTCGCCCCGCTTTTTGCAAGCTGCTCCGTCAATACTTCCAGATAAACGCGATCCGTTGACTGTTTGGTCTGAAGTTGCTTCAAATAGATGTTTCGATCGCGCAAAATCGTGCGATAGCGCGTCAATTCATAGAGGTAAACAGCGTCAATCTGGCCAAATTCCATATCAATGAACCGTCTTCTGACGGCTGGGGATCCTTTGACCAATGACAAGTCCTCCGGTGAAAACAAAATCACGTTTAAATTGCCGACATATTGAGACAACCGCGGCGTTTCCAAAGAGTTTACCCTGGCCGTCTTGCCTTTTTTACTCAAAGACAACGACAAGCGCAAATTTCCGGTCTTTTTTTCAACGATTCCCTCAAGAAAAGCACTTTTTTCTGAAAACTCGATCAATTCTCGATCATTCGTCGTTCTGTGACTTTTCGTCATTGCCAAAACATAAATTGATTCAAGCAGATTCGTCTTTCCTTGAGCGTTTTCGCCAATCAAAACGTTGATGTTCGGTGAAAATTCAAGCTTTGTTTCGTGATAATTGCGAAAATTTTTCAGTTTGAGGGTTGAAAGGCGCATATCATTCTCCGGTTTTCATGACAAATTTGCCTTGATCTGCCAAAACAACTTCATCTCCAGGGTAAAGCTTCCTTCCGCGCCTGTTTTCATGTTCTCCGTTGACAAAAATTTCATCGGCATGCTCTTCAAGAAAGTATTTGGCCTGACCGCCCGATGAAATGATATTTTCGATTTTCAACAACTGACCAAGCGTAATGTATGGCGTTTTCAATCTGACTTCTTTTTCCACGGCTCTGCTCCCTTTCATCGAAATGTTCTCATTTTAGATTATACCTTTTTTTTGGCCTAAAAACAATTTTATGCACGTTTTAAGCCGTTCTTTTTTATTTTAGTACCTTGTGACTCCTAAGCGACAAAAGCGTTAAACGCAAATTTAAACGGGTTAGATAAAAAAGAGCACTTTCTTTTAGCCTTAAGACGTATTAATTTGTGAAAAAAAAAGAAAAGCGGCCTGAAGGGGCCGCTTTTCAGTCGTTTTCAAAGAATCAGGCAGTTCTGACAGGAGTAATTAATTGAATGAACGAACCGTCGTCTTCCGAAGGAACTATCGTAAACGGGCGCAATGGCAGCGTGAAATTAAGCTTGACCTCGCTTTGTCCGAACGCATGCAACGCATCTTTCATATAATCCGGGTTGAATGAAATTTCAAGTTTGTCGCCTTCAATCTGATTGAAATCAAGAACTTCTTCAACGTTGCCGATTTCAGGAGAATTACCAAAAATCGTGGCCGTGTTGCCCGTAGGATCGACAACCAGGCGAACAACGTTGTTGTGTCCTTCGTGAGACAGCAGCGAAGCGCGCTCGATTGAGCGGAGCAGAGAGTGAGCATCGATTTCAACTGTTGTTGAAGCAGAATTAGGAATCAATTGCGTCGTATTCGGATATTGACCTTCCAATAAGCGTGAGTAAAACGATGTGTGGTCAAGAATAAAGAGCACTTGGTTTTCAGAAATCTGAAGTTCAATGTCTTCTTGAGTTTCTCCCAACATTTTGCTCAGCTTGCTTAATGAATCGCCAGGAACAAGAATATCATAGTTTCCCGTTGCGTTGTTTTCAAGCATTGCTTTTCGTTGACTGAGTCTGTGTGAGTCCGTTGCAACGGCTGTCAGTTCAGATTCATTGATCGTCAAATGGATTCCAGTCAGCATCGGCCTGTTTTCTTGTTTGGAAGTTGCGATTACAGTTTGATCGATAATTTGCTTCAACAGATCGCCAGGAATTTTGAGCTGATCCTTGGAGTCGATTTCCGGCAGATGCGGATAAGCCTCCGAATCAACACCGTTAATAGTAAATTCAGAGGCGCCGGACACGATCGTTGTTTGGAAGCGATCATTAACGGTCAGCGTAAACGTGTCTTCCGGTAAGCGCTTGACGATTTCGCCAAAAAATCTTGCTGGCAAAACAACGCTGCCAGGTTCTTCAATGGTCAGTTGCGCATCTTCGTCCGCAATTGACAAAATCGTTTCGATCGAAATATCTGAATTGCTGCCGGTAATAGTCAAGGCATCAGCTGACAGGTTAAGTTTAACGCCTGTTAAAATTTCTAAAGTTGTTTTTCCTGAAATAGCTGTCTGAGCCGTATTCAGATATTGGAGAAATGCAGCTCTGTGTACTGAAAATTTCATAAAAAAATCGTCCTTTCTGTCTGCACGATAAGAATATATAAAATAAAAAAGATAGTAGTAATAGTAGGGGCTGTGGATATTGTGGAAAACTCTGCAAAAAGGCTGTAATTCCACTGCTTCAACTGTTAATAACAATGTGGACAAAATTCCGTTTTATCCCAAAGATATCCACAACTATCGTTTTAGCTCTTTTAACAGCGCATTGACGTCTTTTTTGATTGCGTTGTCTTGTTTGACGGCTTCGGTAATTTTGTCATAGGCATGAATAACCGTCGTATGGTCTTTTCCGCCGAAATCCTGTCCGATTTTTGGCAAAGAAGCATCCGTCAGTTCTCGCGACAGGTACATTGCGATCTGGCGCGGGATGACAATCGTCTTGACGCGTTTTTTGCCTCGAAGTTCGGAAACCGTAACGTGGTAGTATTTTGCAACCTTGTTTTGGATTTCCGGGATGGTCAGCTCGTGCGAAGAAGAGTCCTGATCCAAGTCGCTCAAAGCTTCTGCCGCTAAACTCGTCGTGATTCTCTGGTGTTTTAGTTTGGCATAAGCAGAAACGCGCATCAAAGCGCCTTCCAGTTCGCGAATGTTTGAGTCGATTTTTCCGGCGATGTAGCTTAATGCATCATCGGAAACGTCGAGAAAGTCGCTTTCCGCTTTTTTTCGCAGGATGGCGGTTCTTGTTTCAAAGTCAGGCGGTGTGATGTCGACTGAAAGTCCCCAACGAAAACGGGAAACGAGCCTTTTCTGAAGCTTGGGGATTTCATTTGGAAGCCTGTCAGAGGTCAAAACGATTTGTTTTTTGTCATCATATAAAGCGTTGAACGTATGGAAAAATTCTTCTTGAGTACCGTCTTTTTCGGCAAAGAATTGAATGTCATCAACCAAAAGCAGGTCAAGGTTGCGGTATTTTTGCCTGAAAGCTTCGGAATTTTTGCTCTTGATTGAATTAATGAAATCATTTGCAAAGGCTTCGCTTGAAACGTATTTGATGCGGGCGTTCGGATTGTCTTGCAAGAGTCGGTTTCCGATAGCGTGCATCAGGTGGGTCTTGCCGAGTCCGACGCCTCCGTAAATGAACAGCGGATTATAGTAATTTGCCGGTTCCTCTGCGACTGCAAGTGCTGCGGCATAGGCCATGCGAGTGCCATTTCCGTCAACGAAAGTATCAAACGTGTATTTTTCGTTTAACTGGGATTCTGAAGCGCTT
This sequence comes from Ligilactobacillus sp., assembly GCA_041854925.1. Lineage (GTDB taxonomy): Bacteria > Bacillota > Bacilli > Lactobacillales > Lactobacillaceae > Ligilactobacillus. The sequence goes on from JBHADD010000030.1 coordinate 6,580, forward strand.
GATGACGTTGTTTTGACTGAAAAATCCAGTGCGTCTGAAGAATTTGATTCGAGCGCGGCTTGTTCTTCAGCTTTGATCTCTTCTTCAGCAATCGTGAAAGGATTCGGTTCTTCCGGAAGCTTCAGCAGAACGGTAATTTTTTCGCCCAGTGTTTTTTCAAGGAAAGCGTCTGCCTGATCTGTCAGATTTTTATTCCAATAATCGCGATGCGCAACTGACGGTACTTCAAGCAGCAAAGTATTATCCGTGAATTGAAGGGGCTTAGCCGTCGTAATCCAGGAACGATAGGACATGTCAGTCGTTTTTTCTTGAAAATAGGTACAAACGAGGTGCCAGATGGATTCGAGATCGTTCACAAAGATTCCTCCTTTTTGCTAAATTTAATATGGATTTATTTTAACATGACTAAAAAAAGTTTTCCACAGGCGAGGCGTGAAACAAGGCTGTTTTTTACGACTTATGCACAATCTGTGGAAAAGAAGATAATCTTCGTTCACACCCTGTTGACTCACTTATCCACAACCTGTGCATAAAAACTGAAATTTCTATTTTTTTCTTGACTTATCCACAAAAAGGAAGTCGACAATCATATCAAGAACCACAAGGCTTTCAAAAGTTATCAACAGGAAAAATGAACAGAATCAACAAGACAATATTCACAGCCTGTTGATTGTTGATAAACATGTTATTAAAAGTGTGAAAAAGCAAAAAAAGCCACAGGCAAAAAGAAGGAAATGGTGGATAATTTCCACAAGACTGTGGATAAGTCAAAAAGTTTCACAGGTTCTGATTTATTCACAGGTGACACTGCTTGATGATTTTTCTGAAAAAAATGACTTTAATTCTGATGTAAAGTGTGTTAGTATTACAAAGTAAGTCTGAATTTGTCAGCAAATGAATCAAACGGGAGGTGTTACATCAATGAAGAGAACATTTCAACCAAAGAAACGCCATCGCCAACGCGTACACGGTTTCCGCAAGCGAATGAGCACAGCTAACGGCCGCAATGTGTTAGCACGTAGACGCCGTAAGGGCAGAAAAGTATTGTCTGCATAGGCCACTGGACCGTCAGTGGTCTTTTTTTTAAATTTATCGGCCAAACATGAATTTGGAGATGTCTTATGAGAAAATCATACCGCGTCAAAAAGGAAGCGGAATTTCAGAAAGTCTTCACTCAAGGCAAGTCATGTGCCAACAAGCAGTTTGTTGTTTATATGATTGAAAAGCCGAAGCAGCCGCATTTTCGCGTCGGAATTTCCGTTGGGAAAAAAATCGGCAATGCTGTTGCGAGAAACTGGGTCAAGCGTCGAATTCGTCAAAGCTTGACTGAGTTGAAACCGCAGCTGAAGCAAGATTGTGATTTTATCGTAATCGCTCGTCCAGGCGTGGCGTTTATGTCGACTGCTGAAGTCAAACAGCATCTGATTCATGTCCTGCATTTGGCTAAAGTCTTGAATGATGACCAAGTCGACAGTAACCTTCGTTAAGTAGGAAATTGGAGCGAATGGTCACACCTCAGGCTCGTTGATTAGACTGAACAATAGCTACGTTATTAAAAGTGAGGTAGACCAGTTTGAGAAGAGTTAAACGCACAGGAGCTCTCTTGGGGGTTTTATCTTTGATGCTTGTTCTCAGCGGGTGTGGTACGAGTCCGGTCGATGCTTCAAGCACCGGATTTTGGGATCACTACATTATCTGGAACTTCATCCGAGCCATCCAAGGTCTCAGCAGTATTTTTGGTCATAACTATGGCTGGGGAATCGTGGTATTTACGATTATCGTCAGAATCATCATCTTGCCTTTGATGATTTATCAAATGAAGTCGATGCGCAAGACGACTGAGATTCAGCCTCAGCTGATGGCGCTTCAAAAGAAGTATCCGGACAGAAGCGATCCCGAACAGATGCGAATGATGAGCGAAGAACAAAAGCGCCTCTATGCGGAAGCAGGAGTAAATCCCGTTGCCGGATGTTTGCCGCTTTTGGTTCAAATGCCGGTTCTGATTGCTTTGTATCAAGCAATTTTCCGTTCCGAAACATTGAAGACGGGCAAATTTTTGTGGATGCAGCTGGGGGATAAAGATCCTTATTATATCTTGCCGATTCTTGCCGCAATCTTCACGTTCCTTACTTCATGGCTGAGCGTTAAAGCACAGCCTGAAAAAAATGCCATGACAACAGGGATGATGGTGTTCATGCCGTTGATGATTCTTGTCACGGCCATCAACGTTCCTGCCGCCTTGTCGTTGTACTGGGTGGTCACGAATGCATTTTCTGTTGGTCAAACGCTGTTGATCAACAATCCGTTCAAGATTCAACGCGAACGCGAAGAAAAGGCGCGCCTTGAAAAGAAAAAGGCACGCAAGCTGCAAAAAGCTCGCGAAAAGGCTTTGAAGAACAAAAAGCATTAAGCGTAATATGATAAAAAGAGGATGGGAAAAAACCATACCTCAAATTGAAAAAACGGATGATTTGCAATTAATTGCAAATCATCCGTTTTTTTAGTATGCACGACAAATCGCCTTCCATGATGGAAATAAGCAAAAGGAGTCGAAGACCGGCATTTACGGGAAAATTTAAATGCCGGACAAGGGCAGTCTGTACTATGTCCTGTCAAGTATACAGTTCAAATATAAAATTTTAACTAACAAGA
>JBHADD010000031.1:0-4843 GCA_041854925.1 Ligilactobacillus sp.
ATTTCACATACTTTAGTTTGGCCCCCGTTTTTTCACACAAAATCTGCCATGGAACGATGTTTGAATGGTGTTCCATGCAGGAAACGACAATCTCATCACCTGCCTTGACGACTTGTGATCCGAACGAAGCAGCAACCCAATTCAATCCTTCGGTCGTCCCTTTGGTATAGACTATTTCGCGTTCGCTTTTGGCATTAATCAAGTTCTTTACTTTAAATCTTGTCTGCTCAAATTGCTCAGTTGTGCGCTCAGCCAAAGTATGAACTCCACGGTGAACGTTTGCATTGTCTTTTAAAAAATAATTGCTGACAGCATCGATAACCTCTTTTGGCTTTTGCGACGTTGCCGCATTGTCAAGATAAACCAGACGTTCATCATTTACATTCTGCTCCAAAATCGGAAAATCTTTGCAAATTTCATTCATTTTCTTGCCCATCTATCAATTTCCCCTCAATCATGTCTGAAAGTCTATTTCTGACAGAGATGCTTGGAACCGCAGTCAAAACCGGACCTAAAAAGCCTCTGATAACCAATCTTTCGGCAAGTTTTTTCGGCAGTCCGCGACTCATCAAATAATACAATTGTTCTTCGTTTACGCGTCCGACGCTTGCGGCATGACCCGCAGAAACGTCATTGTCATCAATCAAAAGAATCGGATTTGCATCTCCTCTTGCTTTGGTTGAAAGCATCAAAACGCGACTTTCCTGTTGGGCATCTGCTCCTTTTGCTCCATGAATAATGTGACCGATGCCGTTAAAAATCAATGATGATTTAGCCAGGATAACGCCGTGCTGCAAAATATGACCGATGGAATGCTTGCCATAGTTCGTAACGCGCGTATCGATTCCTTGAACTTGTTTGCCGGTCGTAATCGCAACAACCTTGACCTCTGCATGCGATCCGTTCCCGATTAAATCAGAATCAAAATCGCCAACGATATTGCCGTCGTTCATCATCCCCATTGACCAGTCGATTTTGGCATCTTGCTCGAGATATCCGCGACGATTAAGGTACGTGGTCGTATTTTCGCCCAAACGATCAAAACTTGCAAACTTAACGTGAGACCCGGGACGAGCGATTACTTCAACGATGATGTTCGCCGTTGTTTCGTTGTTTCCAATCGTCAATAAGTTTTCAAGATATGAAACCTCGCTGCAAGAATCAGCAATCAGCAAAACATGGTGCACGTAATCCTCGTCTTTTGTTGCATCCTGAATAAAATAGGTCGTAATCGGTTTTTCGATAATCGTGTTTTTCGGGATATAAATCAAAGCGCCGCTCGTAACCTTGGCCGCATGCTGTGCGGTTAACCGGTTTTCGTCAGCTTTGACCGCCTTTTGCATGTAGTATCGTTCAAAAAGCTCACGATGCTCGGTTAACGCTGCCTTTAAATCGGCAACTATCACGCCCTTTTCCTTAAGTTCTTCTGAAATCTTGATGGTATCCGTTGACTGACCAAACTCAATCAAAAGATTTTCACTGTCGTCAATGACGGATTTTTCATTTTCGTCAAGCTTGCTCTTGCTGAAAACAAGTTTTTTTTCAAGCTGAATCGGCCAACGCTGATACTTTATTTTTTGAAATGAAGGCATGGAAAGGCTTTTCGCCTTATCAAAAGCAGCACTTCTCTTTTCGGTAAACCATCTCGGTTCGCCGGCATTTTTTGCATACGTCTCAAACTTTTCCGTTGTCATTTCGCTCATGCCAGCCCTCCTATGCATTTTCGTCAGTCAGCTTAATATCAAGTCCAAGCTCATCACGAAGACCTGCATATCCTTCATCTTCAAGCTTTTTGGCAAGCTCAGGACCGCCCGTTTTTACAATCTTGCCACCCATCATTACGTGAACGACATCCGGAACGATGTAATTGAGCAACCGCTGATAGTGAGTAATGATCAATGATGAAAATTCAGGGCCGCGCATCTCATTGACACCTTTTGAAACAACTTTCAAAGCATCGATATCAAGACCTGAATCGATTTCATCCAAAATTGCAAATTTAGGTTTGATCATCATCATCTGCAAAATTTCATTGCGCTTTTTTTCACCGCCTGAAAATCCTTCGTTCAAATAACGTTCAGCCATTTCATCGGTCATGTCCAAAAAATTCATTGTCTTTGAAAGATCTTTTAAAAATTTTCGAATCGAAATCGGATCCTCTTTTGGACGGCGTGCATTAATTGCCCCTCGGATAAATTCAGCGTTCGTTACGCCAGGAATTTCTGACGGATATTGCATCGCCAAAAACAACCCTAAGCGCGCACGTTCATCAACCGGTTTGTCCAACAAGCTTTCACCGTCAAGCAAAACGTCACCCTGCGTAATCTTGTAAGCCGGATTACCCATGATAGATTCGGATAAAGTTGATTTACCCGTGCCGTTAGGACCCATGATTGCATGGATTTCTCCCGTTTTCATCGTCAGATTTACACCTTTTAGAATTTCTTTTTCCTCAACGGTTACGTGCAAATCTTTAATTTCAAGTGTTGACATTCTTTCATTCCTCCACCAAGTAGATAAATCTATTTTAAGATAATTGAGAATCATTTTCAATTATCTTAACCGGAAAGTTGTTCATAAAATTGCATTTTATTAAAAATTATGAGAACAAGGTTAATTATAACATGAAAAGAGACTGAAAAAATTCCAGTCTCTTAACAGTTTAGTTTATATTTTCAAAATCTTTTTCGTTTGAGAACATGTAGCTCTTATTATGATAACGCATCGACATGATCATCCCGATTCCAATCATGTTTCCAATCAAAGCTGAACCGCCTTGGCTGACGAAAGGCAACGGAATCCCTGTCAACGGAAGCAAGCCGATATTCATCCCGATGTTTTCAAATACGTGGAACAAAATCATCATAATGACGCCTGTTGAAATATACGCATAGAATTCATTCTTGGTGTCGAACGTTATCTGAATCATTTGAAATATCAAAAGCATATAAATGAAAATCAGCAGACAGCATCCGATAAATCCAAAATTCTCTCCAATAACCGAAAAAATCATGTCGGATTCGCGAACCGGAACATAAACGTGCGAAACGTTGAATCCCTTTCCTAAAAGCTGACCTGAACCGACTGCCTTCATGCTTTGCCACAATTGATAACTGTCAGAACCGGAAGCAGACGAAGGATCGAGCCATGAGTCGATTCGACTGAACTGATAAGCTTTAAAACCAATTTTTGTCAAAATATCCCGATCATAAATTACCAAAAAAATTGCCGTTCCGCCGACAGCAGTGGCTGCAATGGCCAAGGGAACGATGATTCTCCATAAGATGCCGGAAACCAAAACAACACCCGCAAGAATCGCAAAGAAAACAAGCATTGTTCCGAAGTCATTTTGAAGCTTTAACAAAACAGCTACGGGAATCGTCCAAGCAAGCATCTTCCCAAGCAAAATCGCATCATTTTGAGGCGTGTGCGTAGCATATTCCGCATTATGAGTCGAAACAACTCTTCCAAGCATCAAAATATATGCCGGTTTCATGACCTCAGACGGCTGAAAAGTCAAAGGCCCAAGTGCAAACCAGCTTTTAGCACCGCTATGCACAAAGTAGGCTCGACTATACATGAACAAAACCAAAATCAGCAACACGATTCCGACTCCGTATGCAATTGGTGCTATCTTCCACAACTGCTCGGCATCAAACTGCATGATAAACCAAACGGCACCGATTCCGATAAAATACCAAACCGCTTGATTCAATAAAACTTTTGTCGGATTAGTAATGTTATCGTGACTGAGTGCCACATAAAGTGCGGTCATCCCGATAACTGCCAGAACCAGCACGCAAAAGATGATGCCCCAGTCAATTCTTGCGTCATCATCAGTATCGGATCTTTTCAAATAATCTTTGCTCTCCATAATATTAAAAAACCTTCCTTCCAAACAAATATTAAAACAATGGGAGTGAGACTGCATATGCATTGTCCCACTCCCTCATTTTATCAATCAAAGCACGTCATCAGATAAGCGCTCAAATTACCCGCGATGAAGATGATATTCGCGCAAAATGCAGCCATATGCTTCTTCTTTGGTTGACAACACGAATTCTTCTCCCTCAGGAAGAATTGCTTTAAAACGAGCTTCATCCTCCAACACGGTCCCGATAACATCCCCACGAGCCGTGACAAGCTCAGAAATAAGCTTCCCGTCAACTATTTTTTCGCGTTCGGTAATCTGAATATTTTTATCTTTTTTTGACATTATTTTTCAACTCCTGCTGTTTGTATGAGCTCTCGTCTTTTGGATTTCGGTTTCGTCTGAGCGTAAAATAATCCGGTACCGGATCATATCCTCCGCGAACAAACGGATTACACCTTAAAATGCGACTGCATCCCATTACCAGACCTAAAAAAGCACCATGCTTTTTAATGGCCTCAATCATGTAAGTCGAACATGTCGGATAATACCGACAACTCGGCGGTAAAAGGGGCGAGATACATTTTTTGTAAAACAAGATGGGTGCAATCAGAATTTTTTTGAACATTATTTTTCCTTTGAAAACTCTTCAATATGCTCAAGGAGTTCGCCTGACCCTACTGCTACATCATCAAGCGGTGTTTCCGCAACCATTACGGGAACTGTCAAAGCTTCCGAGAACCGCTGACTGATTCCGTCAAGCAATGCGCCGCCGCCCGTAATGACGATCCCGCGATCAATGATATCTGATGCGAGTTCCGGAGGAGTTTCGCTCAAAACGTCATGCGCGGAAGTAATCATCGAATCAATCGTATCCTTCATGGATTCCGCAGTTTCATCAGACGTCAGCGTGATGGTTTTTGGCAAACCGGTGACAACGTCACGGCCCCTGACTTGCGTTTCCTTTTGCCG
>JBHADD010000032.1:0-3444 GCA_041854925.1 Ligilactobacillus sp.
ATCGAGATGCATCACGGCAAGATCTGGGTCGACAGTATCGAAGGCAAGGGTTCGACATTTTATATTTCCTTGCCATATGAAGAATACGAAGGAGATGACTTGTGGGATGAAGAATAAGATAAGAAACGGGTCATGGCTCCTTCCTTTTGCACTGATTATTGCGGTTTTGATCAGCATTATCTTCACCGCGCTGATTTGGGTAACTCCTTCACACTTCCAGGCTTTTGGAACAAAAAGTGCTCCGGCAAGTGGCAGCGTCGACAAAAACGTGGCCGGAAAACAAAGCATCACCGACATTTATCTGCCCGTGAGTCTGACTTACTATGAAAATGATACGAGATATCAGCTGTCGAGTACGAAAATCGACGTGATCGACCTTGCAAGACGCCAGGTCAAAGACGTCAAAATCAAAAAAATCACCAAAGAAACGTTCAGAAATCAAGAAGAGTACCTTAATTTTCTGAACATGAACGATTCATATTCGCTGAACTACTCGGCACCGGTGACGCTTGGCTTATTCAGAAATCACATGAAGTCGATGTCAAAATCATATGTGGACTATGCATTCTCAAGAATTTTGGTGCCTTTGAATCGCCACGGCGTCATTTATTTCTTGGACGACCACAGTCTTAACGTCTACACTGCCCAAATCAACGTTCAGACGATCGGAAAAATGTCGTCATTGGTAACGCGGCACGACATCAAGATGGTCCGCGTCGAATATCGGCTGTTTAACGGGCATATCACGAAATATTTCCTGCAGCCGATCGAAGTTCCGAAGAGCAGCTATTTGATCAATCGTGAAAATACAGGACTGTTCGTCACCAGATTGATCGGATCAAACGAAAATTCGGCCGTAACGACACGAGAACAGAAAAGACAAACGATCTACACTGATGATGCCGGGCAGCGAATGGTCATCAAAAATCATAACGGCTACGTTTCTTATACGAATTATGCAAAAGAAATTGACGAAGCAAGACATCGCAGCCTTTATGACAGTCTGACCTTGTCGTTTGATCGGCTGAAACTTTTGGACGTTGCGCTTGATGACGTGCGCTACTCTGAATTTGACTTCCAAAGCAAAAATGCCACATATCGCAGCTATATCAACGGTTTTCCGATTATTTCAGCGGATGAGTACGGCTCTTATCAGGTTCAGATCACGGACAGCGGGAATCAGCATCTGGTTTTCTCGCTTTATACCTTGCAGGTGCCCGTGCCGGCTGATTCAAACGCGGTTCAGCTGCCGAATACGGATGAAGTCATGGAGAGCTTAAAACAAAGCGGGATCGAGATGCAAAAAATCAATAACGTGCAGATTGGATACCGCGAATCAAGAAATGCCTCAAGCGCGCTCGTCATTGACCTGACGCCGACTTATTTCGTCAAATACAACAACGTTTGGATCGATTACAGAGATCTGGTTCACAATGAGGGGGGTTCACGATGAATTTTAAACGAATTGAATGGATCTTCCTGGTGGCATTTATCGTGCTTGACTTTTTCTTGATGACGACTTATTTTCATCAGGATTCAATCGTTGAATCGACCACGAATACCAGTGCTCAAGACTCGACCGCATCTTTGATGAAGAGTTTGAAAAACGATCAGATCAGTCACGGAAAACTGTCTGACAAAAGTCAAAGCGGCTACTACCTGGCAGCGCCAAAGGACGGCTTTCTGCGCGAAAAGGCGGCTCAGTTGCGCTATGTGACTTGGTCTTATTCAAATCATAAGCTGACTGCTTCGTTTATTACAGGAATCAAGCTCAATCTGACTAATCCGCAAGATTCGCTTGATTCGGTCGTCAAGGATGCGGCTGAAGTACCTATGGGCAAGCAGTATTCTTTTAACGGCGATCTTTCGACCAAAAACACGATCGTCTATACGCAGGAACTTTACGGCAAACCCGTCTATTCAAGCGAAGGTCAAATCAGGTTTACGGTCAAGGATGGCTATGTTACGGGCTATACGCAAACGTATATCCATGCGGCTGATATTTTGCGCGAAAAGAAAGATACGATCAGTCAAAAACGTGCCTTGATGTGGCTTTATCAATACAACAAGCTGCCGCAAAATTCGACCGTCAAGTGGTGCAAATTGGGTTATACCAAGCTGCTTGACGTCAACAACAGCGTGGTTTACATTCCGACGTGGAATTTTTGCATCAGCTCCAAAGCTTCAGGGACGGTTCAATACCGGCGGATCAATGCTTTTGCCGGTGCCGTCATGGATGAAACAATCAGCGTTAAGTAGGGAAGATTAGAATGACACAGGAAAAAATGAAAATCAGCGTTTTGGCAAGCGGAAGCAGCGGGAACGTGACATATGTCGAAACGGAAAAACACAAGGTTTTGATCGACGCCGGACTTTCTGGCAAAAAAATCGAAACGTTGATGAACTCGATCGGCCGGACGTTAAAAGACGTCGACAGCCTGTTCGTCACGCACGAACACACCGATCACTGTCAAGGTGTCGGTGTCCTGGCAAGGCGTTACGGGATGAACGTGTATGCAAATGAGGGCACGTGGGATGCGATGAGCAAAAAGGTCGGCAAAATTCCGCTTGAGCAAAAGCACGTCTTCAAGTGTGGAAGCGTGCTCAGCTTGGACGATCTCGACATCGAAAGTTTCGGTGTTTCGCATGATGCAAAGGAGCCGCAATTTTATGAATTGCACCATCATGACAGCTCGTTTGCAATCATAACCGATACGGGCTATGTTTCGCCGACGGTTGCCGGAATCATTCAAGATGCGGAGGCGTATCTGTTCGAATGCAATCACGATACGGAGATGCTTCGGATGGGGGCATACCCGTGGTCTTTAAAGCAGCGAATTTTAGGTGACACCGGACACTTGTCGAACGAAGATGGGGCCAATGCTTTGATGAGCGTTATCGGAAACAGGACCAAACAGATCTATCTTGGGCATCTCAGCCGTGAAAACAACGTCAAAGAGCTGGCTCACCTGACGGTCGATCATATGATGCGCGACCATGATTTTGCCGTCGATCACGATTTTTATCTTCACGATACCGACCCTGAGAAGGCTACGCCGCTGATAGCATTGTAAAAAATTTTTAAAGTTGCTTGAATTAAGGTAAAGCTTTTGAAAAATACAGGATTTTTTATGAGAAAACGGATATATTAAAGTTAAGAGATAAAAACGAAAGGGGTCCATCATTATGTTCGATGACAATCACAACAATCAATTCGACGGCGAATTCAATGAAGTTGAGCCAGAAAACAACTCGCCTGAATCACGAGATCCAAAAAAAGGAAACGGCTTGGGCAAGGTGTTCGTCACAGCGCTCGTTGCAGGGCTTTTAGGCGGCGGAATTTCGGTCGGTGGATATGTCTATTATCAAAATCATAATTCGCAGGCACAAGACAAGATTGAAAATTCCAAAGGAACGACGCAGACAAGCAACGTCAAAGTCAAC
>JBHADD010000033.1:0-2923 GCA_041854925.1 Ligilactobacillus sp.
ATCGGCATGCCTTCCTCAACTTTGCAAAATGCTGCCGCCTACGCTGCATTTGCCAACGAAGGCATCTACCATAAGCCGCAATATATCAATACGATCATTACGGCTGACGGAGAATCGAAGAAATTTGCCAGTTCAGGCAAACAAGCGATGCAGCCTTCGACTGCCTATATGATTACAGATATGCTGAAACAGGTAATCACGGAAGGTACTGGCACAAGAGCCGCTATCAGTGGACTCTATCAGGCCGGCAAAACGGGGACGAACGCCTATCCGTCGGACGTTGCTTCGAAGTTCCCTTCAGGTGCTTCCATGGACTCATGGTTTAACGGATACACCAAGCATTATTCCGTTTCCGTTTGGGTCGGATATGATCATCAATACGAAAACGGCAATTATCTTGACCGCTATTCTCAATCATTGGCATCGCTTTTTTACAAAGCTGCCATGACTTACCTCTCACAAGGCAAAACAAATACTGACTGGTCGCGTCCAAGCAACGTCTACGTCAAAGAAGTTGACGGCGTACGTGAGCTTTATCTTGCAGGATCTTCAAGTCAGACGGTCAAGGATGTTGATTCTTCTTCAATCAGTTCTCTTGAAACGACTTCAAGCGTTCTTTCATCAACATCATCGTCTTCATCTTCAGAAGAAACGTCATCGTCTTCCAGTGAATCTTCTTCTGACAGTACCAGCACGTCATCATATTCGGCAAATAATTCGTCTCCGACTAACAGCACGTCGTCAACCGGTACGACAAGCAACGGATCAAACGGAAACGCCGACAATTCTGACGCAGCAAAAGCAGGCCAGCAGCCTTAATTAATAAAATAACTGAAACAAAAAAGCAGCACCCGAATGCGGTGCTGCTTTTTTGTTGCTATCATTCGTTCAATTCTTTGAAATATTTGCACTCAAAACTCAACGGACATGTTTCACACTTTGGTTTTCGCGCAAGACACTGATACCTTCCCCATGCAATCAGCAAATGATGAGCCTCGATCCAGCGATTCTCATCGACTTGCTCCATCAGCTGACGTTCAATTTCTAAAACGTTTTTTGTCGGTTCGACCAAAGCAAGCCTGTTGGCAACGCGACTGACATGGGTGTCAACGGCAAATGCAGGAATTCCGAAACATTCGGCAAGTTCCACGTTGGCAGTCTTTCTGCCGACGCCGGTCAAGTCCATCAACTCTTCGCGCGTCTTTGGAACTTTGCCATCGAAACGTTCGACCAAATCTTTTGCGCACCCGACCAGATACTTGGCCTTATTGTGATACAGTCCGATCGTTTTGATGTATTTTTCAACTTCGCTCGGATCTGCCTGAGCTAAATCGGCCGGCGTCTCATATGCTTTAAAAAGTGCCGGGGTCGCCTTATTGACGGAAACATCGGTTGCTTGCGCACTCAAAATAATCGACAGCAGAAAGTGAAAAGGATCCGTCTTTTCAAGGGTTGTATCCGCTTTTGGAAAACGTTCCTTCATCGTATCGAGCACTTTTGAAACTTGTTTTTTGTCAAGCATCTTTGTCAACTCCAGACCAATGACTCAACGGAATTTTCGGACGATTGGCATTGCCTTTTTTCTTGTTCTGATTCGTTTTTTTCTCTTCGCGCTGATCTTTGACTCGCTGAACGTCCATTGCCGAATGAACGTTTTGTTTTTCCCATGAAATGAGAATTCTGTCAATATATTTGAAGTTGTATGCCTGACTCAAAACTGCCTCTTTCAAAGCCATCAGAATGATTTCCGGCGAATATCCGTCTTCTTCCATCCAACGCTTGATTTCTTCAAGCTCAATGCTTGAAAGAGGTCGTCCGAATTCTTTTTGAAAACTGTCAAAAACCTGTTCTTTAGTTGCAGTTTCTTGTTTTTGATTTCGCGTCTGCAACTGATTTTTCACGATTTGCACAAGTTTTTCGTATAAAAACGATAAATCGTAACAATCGTGCTGCCTACCCGAGCCATCAATAACGGTTCTTAAATCAACGACCTTCTTGACAATCAAATTGTTGAGCAGAGTCCCGATTTCGGCATCAGTCTTGCCCATCATTTTAGACAGTGCCTCCAGATCAACGTCCTCTTTTTGCTGATCAAACTTCAGCAGCATCAGCAGCAATAAAAACTCACCGTCGTTCAGGCCCAAATCCGTATAATTTTCAAGCAGCAGATTCGAAATCGAAGTTTGACCCTTTTTTAAAATAAACACTGTTGCGTCATCCATTGAAAACACCACTTTCACATAAAAAAGGCCAGGAAACATCCTGGCCTAAGATTTCTATCAAGGATAAATACGGTTCAGTAAACGTGGGAACGGAATTGCTTCACGAATATGATCTTCGCCCGTCAGCCACGTGATGCAGCGCTCGAGTCCAAGACCAAAGCCTGAGTGAGGAACGCTGCCGTAACGCCGCAGATCCAAGTACCATTCATAATCATCTTTATTAAGACCAGCCTTAACTATTTGTTCTTCCAAATATTCAGGATCAGTTGCACGTTCAGAACCGCCGATGATTTCACCGTATCCTTCCGGTGCAAGCAAGTCGGCACAAATTACGACATCATCGCGCGTCGGGTGCGGCTTCATGTAAAACGGCTTGATTGCTTTTGGATAATTCATGACGAAAACAGGCTTGCTGAAATGTTCCGCAAGATAAGTCTCTTCAGGAGACCCGAAGTCTTCGCCCCACTTGACGTCAGGAAATTCGCCGCTTTCCTTAAGCAAGTCGATTGCTTCATCATATGAGATGCGCGGATAAGGAAGTTCCGTGTAGCGTTTCAAAACTTCACGATCGCGTCCGAGAATTCCAAGTTCATAGTCGCAATGATCAAGAACGTTTTGAACAAGATATGCAATGTAGCGTTCCTGGATTTCCAAGCTTTCTTCCTGATGCATGAAGGCCATTTCCGGTTCAATCATCCAAA
>JBHADD010000034.1:0-3786 GCA_041854925.1 Ligilactobacillus sp.
AGCAAAATAAGCACCAGGACTCGGACGCAACGCCCGGATCTTCCAATCAAGCTCGCGAGCGGTTGATTCAAGCGACAATTCTTCTTCTTCCGGCTTGATGGTCGGAGAAAAAACGACCCTTTCTTCATCTTGTTCAATTGGTTCGATCGTTCCGTCCAAAAGCTTGGGAATCGTTTCAAGCAAAGTATCGCGGCCAAGAATGCTCATTTTTTCAAAAACGGTCGCCGTATCATCATTTTCTTCAATTGGCATCTTTGCTTGCGCAAGCATTGCTCCGGCGTCCATTTTCTTGACCATATAAATGATCGTCACGCCCGTTTCACTGTCACCGTTCATAATCGCATACTGTACGGGAGCCCCGCCGCGATATTTTGGCAAAAGCGATCCATGCACGTTGATTGCGGCCACTTTTGCGGCTTCAATCAGATTGTTTGGCAAAAACTGACCAAATGCGGCCGTAACGATCAAATCTGGTTTCAATTCAATAATTCGTTCCATTTCAGCGCTTCCGGAAATTTTTTCCGGTTGCAAGACTTCTATTCCGTGTCTTGTCGCTGTTTCCTTAACCGGAGAAGCAGTCAAAACATGCTTGCGGCCAACGTATCGATCAGGTTGAGTCACGACGGCTTTCACGTCATAGTTTTCCTTGATCAGTCCTTCCAAAATCGGTGCGGAAAACTTCGGCGTTCCCATAAAAACAATTGATGTCATTTTAACTTTCCTTCCTGTTACATAAAACTGATCGGATCACGGTCAATAATCAATTTCAGACCTTTCGATTCATCCGTCTGACTTCTGACCAAAAGATCCTGCAAATACTCATCAAGTTGAGGTTCTTTTTTATATTCAATCACAAGCTGGTAATAGTAGCGATTGTTCACGCGCATAATGGCCTTTGGCGTAGGCCCAAGAATCTTTGCGGATTCGCTCAAAACCCCGCTCAGTTCCCTTCTTATTTCATACATCTTCCGACAGGCATCAGCTTCGTTGTCATAGCTTGCGGTAATTTTGATCGTAAAATAATACGGCGGATACCCCAACTGATGCCTGAGCTGCATTTCATAAGCATAAAAGCGCTCATATTCCTGCGTGCATGCTAATTGAATTGCGTAATGCTCCTTGTTAAAAGTTTGAATCATGACTTCACCGTTTTTATCCGCACGTCCGGCGCGACCGCTGACCTGCGTCAAAAGCTGGAAAGTCTTTTCACTTGATCGAAAATCGGGCAGTCCCAAAGCAGTGTCGGCATTTAAAACGCCAACGAGCGTGACGTTGGGAAAATCCAGTCCCTTGGCAATCATTTGCGTTCCCAGCAAAATATCGGCCTCATGCCGGCTGAAACGCTCCAAAAGACGTTCATGTGCGCCTTTGCGTCGCGTAGTATCGACGTCCATTCGCAAAACTCTGGCATCAGGAAGCAGTTCATGCAGCTGCTCTTCGACTTTTTGCGTCCCCGTTCCGTAATAGCGAATCTTGTTGCTTCGGCAGCTCGGACAAATTCTTGGAATTGCCTCCTCGTGCCCGCAATAATGACACTTCATACTATGCGTATCCATATGAAGCGTCAACGAAATGTCGCAATTCGGGCACTTTAAGACAAAGCCGCATTCTCGGCACATGACAAACGAAGAATATCCTCTTCGATTGAGCATCAAAACGACTTGTTCGTTTCTCCTAAGATGCTCCTTTATTTTTTCCAACAATTCAGCCGAAAAATCAGGCGAAGGGGCACTTTTTAAAGCTTCGCGCATGTCAACAAGCGTTACGTGCGGCATTGGCTGTCCGTTAATACGTTTCGTCAAAAGCAAACGCTGATAGACGTTTTTTTGACCGCGTGCCCTTGACTCCAAAGAAGGCGTCGCAGACCCCAGCACAACCGGACAGTGATGATGTTTTCCACGCCAAATCGCCACTTCGCGCGCATTATAACGCGGCATTTCATCTTGCTTATAACTGGTTTCATGCTCTTCATCCATAATGATTACGCCAATCCGGTCAAGCGGCGCAAAAACGGCAGAGCGTGCTCCGACAACCACTTGCGCTTCGCCACGCTCGATTCTGCGCCATTCGTCAAAACGTTCACCGTCTGAAAGCGCACTGTGGAGCATTGAAACTTTGGGTCCAAAACGCTCCTTGACGCGTCGGACCATCTGCGGCGTCAGCGAAATTTCCGGCACAAGCATCAAAGCCGTTTTTGAAAGCGTGAGCGCGTGGGCAATCGTTTGAAGATAAACCTCCGTTTTTCCGCTACCTGTCACGCCCTGAAGCAAGAAAACCTCGCTTTTCTCTCGTTCGATTGCCTGATTTATCCTTGCAACGCAAACGCTTTGTTCATCCGTCAGCTTCCTTGGCGAAGATGATTCGGTTGTTGCATTTTCTAAAGGATTTCGGTAGGTCTCTTTTGAAGCAAGACTCAGCCAGCCTGAGTTTTCGGCTTGCTTAACGTCATTTGAGGTAAAGCCGTTTTGTTTTTGAAACTTGATTCTTTCAACTGTGTCATTTGCCAAATCAAAAAGCTTTTCAAGCATCCGTTTCTTTTTGGTTGCAGTCTTTCTTTGAGCATTTAAAAATGCAGAGAAGTTTTCTGCCGTGATTTTTGACCTGATAAATTCAGTTTCTTTGATTCGTGCCCTGTCATTTACATGATAGACGATTTCAACCTTGTCTTTTTTACGCAGCCCATAAATTTTTCGTCTGAGTTTTGCATCCATCTTGTCATCAAAAGCCAAAAGATTATTTTGATCAAATAATGACTTGATTTCAGGATCAACGTTTTCATCTAGAAGACGAATGCTTTTTTCATAACCGGCACGCATCACGTTCGGAAGCATCGTCTGCAGACATGCGATTTTGAACGAAAACGTATAGTTTGCCATCCAATCCGCCAGCTGCAAAGCCTCTTCATTTAAAACCGGCGAAAGATCCATCAAAGAAATTATTTTTTTGATTTCAAAATCTTCATCCGGCTTTTGGTTTGAAACGTCAAGCACGAACCCCTGTATCTTGCGCGAGCCGTTGCCGAAAGGGACAACGCAGCGCATTCCTGCTTGAATCTGTTCTTCCAGTTCGCTCGGAACAAGATAAGTATACGGTTTATTCGTTTGCATCGTCGGAACGTCAACGATGACTTGTGCGTAAAGACTCATCCGTTCACCCCTTATAGACCGACCAGTTCGCTCAAGATGTCCTGTGCAATTTTCTCTTTGGAAGTTTTGGAGATCTTCTTCTTAGTCCCGTTCTTAAACAGCAAAAAAACCTCGTTTTCATCAGAGCCAAAGCCGACGTCCGTTCTCGAAACGTCATTTGCGACCAACAAGTCGACGTTTTTCTCAATCAGTTTCTTTTGAGCATTTTCTAGCAGGTTTTCCGTTTCGGCCGCAAATCCGACCAGTTTTTGACTTGTTTTCTTCTCGCCCAAAAGCTTTAAAACGTCAACATTTCTAACCAGCCTAAGATTCCAATCTCCGTCAGACTTTTTGACCTTTTCGTCATAAAACTTCTCCGGACGATAATCAGCAACTGCAGCCGCCATGATTACGACGTCAGCTTCTTCATAACGTTTCAAAACTTCTGAAGCCATTTCGTCGGCAGTAACCGTTTCAACCATCTCGACCCCGGGGATGTCTGCCAATCTGACCGGGCCATGAACGAGCGTGACGTCGGCGCCAAATGCAGCCGCATTTTCAGCCAAGGCATAGCCCATTTTGCCGCTCGAACGATTCGTCAAAAAACGCACCGGATCGATTGGTTCGACAGTTCCGCCAGCAGTGACGATGATTTTTTTGC